>JAJYIX010000059.1 GCA_021789865.1 bacterium | reverse complement strand
ATAATCAGAATAAAAAACGGTTACATGGCCGACAAGGAGACCATAGAATCACCGTATTCGAATTTCAAAGAAACCATTTTGGTCAAACTGAAATCTTTAAAGTATATAAAAGATTACACAATTGAAGGCAAGACGAAAAAGACGATTACGATAATACTGGCCTACGAGGACGGTAAAACAAAATTTACCGATCTGACGGTCATTTCCAAACCGGGACAGAGAGTCTACGTGTCTTATAAAGATTTGAAACCGGTCGTTTCGGGATTCGGCTATTCGATTCTGTCGACGCCGAATGGAATCATGACCAATATCGAAGCCAGAAAAAATAAAGTCGGAGGAGAATTACTCTTTAACATTTGGTAAAAAAATATGTCAAAAATAGGCACAAAAAAAATTACTTATTCCTCAGGGGTCAGCTTGACCGTATCGGGTAGTGATGTCAGCGTTAAAGGCCCGCAGGGGGAGACAAAAATTGCCGTTCCAGCCGTCTTGGAAGTGGTTAAGGGCGAAAGCGACTTGGAAGTGAAACGGAAAAACGAAGACAAGAAAACCAAATCTCTTCACGGCCTTTATCGGCAGCTTATTGCCAATGCCGTGGTCGGAGTCGAAAAACCGTGGGAGAAAAGATTGGAAATTGTCGGGACGGGTTACAATGTCAAGCTTCAGGGAGAGGATCTTTTGATTAAGGTCGGTTATTCTCATCCGGTCGTCTTTAAGAAACAGGAAGGCATCAAATACAAAGTCGAAGGCAATAACAAGATTGTCGTCTTCGGTGTCGATAAGCAAAAAGTCGGTGAGGTCGCTTATCAAATAAAATTAATAAAGAAACCCGATTCCTATAAAGGAAAAGGAATAAAGTTCGCCGATGAAAAGTTAAGAATTAAACCGGGAAAGAAAGCCAAAACAGCCGGACCGGCAGCATAAAAATTCATGAAAAAAATCAATTTTAATCGAAAATTAAGACGAAAAATCAGGATCAGCTCCAATATCTTTGGTTCGAAAGACAAACCAAGGGTTGTCGTCTACCGGTCAAATCGCTATATTTACGCACAAGCAATCGACGACGAAGCCAGAAAGACCATTGTGGCTTTTTCCAGTCTTAATCTAAAAACCGACAAAAAAGAGAAAAAATCTCAAGAAGCAAAGCTCGTCGGACTGAAGATGGCCGAACTTTTAAAGGAAAAGAATATTACTCAAGGCGTATTCGACCGAAGCCTTTACGGTTATCTCGGTCGGGTAAAGTCTTTGTGCGAAGGTATAAGGGAAGGCGGAATAAAAATTTAAAAATAAAAAAATATGGACAGAAACAAAAAAGACAGTTCTGGTTTGGAAGAAAAGGTCCTTTTAATCAGACGGGTTTCCAAAAAGATCCCCGGAGGTAACTATTCCACGTTTGCCGCTTTGGTTGCCGTCGGAGACAGAAAAGGAAGAGTCGGCGTCGGCGTCGGTCGTGGGCTTGAAGTACCACCGGCAATTAATAAGGCCCTGAATTACGCAAAAAAACACATGATCGTCGTTCCTCAAAAGGACAAGACGTTAACTCACCAAATCAAATTCAAATACAAAGCCGCTCAAATATTACTGAAACCGGCTCCACCTGGAACCGGCCTCAAAGTCGGCAGCGTCACCAGAGTCCTTTTGGATCTGGCGGGAGTGGAAAACGCCTCGGGGAAGATCATCAGGTCCAGAAACCAGATAGTCAATACCTATGCCGTCATAAAGGCTTTGAGTTTGTTAAAAAGTTAATTTTTAGACTATGAGTTTTTTGTCAAAATTACCAAAAATCGTCGCCAAAAAGAAAAAAAGGCTTGGAAGAGGCCTCGGTTCGAATAAAGGATCGAAATCAGGCCGCGGCACAACCAGGCATCAAAAAGCCCGTCAGTCGATACCTCTTCATTTCGAAGGTGGTCAAGGCAGAATGGTCAAACGGTATCCGCTTTTGCGAGGAAAAGGCCGCAATAAATCAAGAGGAGAAGCGGTCCAAGTTATCGGTCTTGGCAGCCTGAACGTCTTTAAAGACGACGAAATTGTCGACGCTAAAAGTCTTCTTAAAAAGGGTATCATCAAAGAAGACGGAGGAAGTATCAAGATTTTAAATAACGGTAAGTTGGAAAAAAAATTGACAGTTCATTTGAAAGTTTCGAAATCGGCAAAGTCGGCTATAGAAAAACTTGGTGGAAAAGTAGAAATTTGACCTCCAAACAAACGTAAATGATCAAAAAAATAGGAGAAAAAATAAGTCTTCTTTTTAAAGACCCGGAAGTAAGAAAAAAATTGATTTTTACGATGTTCATTTTCACGATTTTCAGATTTTTTGCGTTTCTTCCCGTTCCGGCGATTAATTTGGTTAAGCTTAAGGCTCTTTTTGCATCAAACCAATTTTTGTCACTTTTGGATATTTTTTCCGGTGGAACCTTGGTCAATTTTTCCGTCATGGCTTTAGGCCTCAATCCGTATATCAATGCCTCAATCGTCATTCAACTTTTGACGGCGATGATTCCGTCACTAGAAGCTTTGTCACAAGAGGGCGAATACGGCCGGACGAAGATTAATCAATACACCAGATTTCTCACCGTCCCCTTGACGATTATTCAGTCGGTCGGTATATTTGTCCTTCTAAAAAACCAAAAAATAATCGGCGCTTTGACTCCCCTCGAATTTTTTTCGTTCATTTTTACCATGGTCGCTGGGACATTCATTTTGATTTGGTTCGGCGAACTGATTTCGGAGTTCGGGCTCGGTAACGGGATATCGCTTCTGATATTTGTCGGTATCGTCGGCCGGTTACCGGTCGTTTTGACCAGAACCGCCTCGACTTTTACTCAAGAAATGCTTTTTAACGTTGTCATTTTTCTTGTGTTGGCGGTCGTCGTCATCACGGCGATTGTCTTTATTAACGAAGCCGTCAGGAAGATCCCCGTATATTATGCCAAAAGAATCAAGGGTAATCGTTTATACGGCGGGGCCAGCAATTTCCTACCTCTCAAACTCAACCAGGCCGGGGTCATTCCGATCATCTTCGCCGTTTCTTTTGTCCTGGTCCCTCAACTCTTAGGCAACTATTTTGTCTATGCTAAAAATGTTTTTTTGGCTAATTTGGGTAAATTTCTGGTAAGTTTCTTTTCGCCGACCGGATTTTTTTATAATTTTTTCTACTTTATCCTTGTCATTGGGTTCACTTATTTTTATACGATTGTCGTATTCAATCCAGAAAAAGTATCTGAAGAAATTCAGAAACACGGCGGATTTATTCCCGGCATCAGACCCGGAAACGCCACCAAAGAATACCTGGAAAAGATATTGTACCGTTTGACTTCGGTTGGAGCCGTTTTTCTAGGTCTGATCGCGGTCATGCCGGTCATCGTATCCAAAGTAACCGGTTTGACCGATTTGGTTATCGGAGGTACCGGAATACTGATCGTCGTATCGGTGATCCTTGAAACGTTTAAAATGGTCGAAGCCCAGCTGGTCATGAAAAGTTATGACAAATTTGTCAGATAATCGTTTAAGAGTTATAAATTTTATAAAAGATATTTTGCAATATGGCTAAAAAAGGTTCTCGAATTCAACTCGGGTTAGTCTGTGAAGTCTGTAAAAACAGGAACTATGTCATTTCGAAAAATAAAATAAACACGACCGGCAATATCAAGTTGAACAAATATTGTCCCAAGTGCAAAAAACACACGCCGCACAAGGAGACAAAAAAATTAGACTAACATGAAACTCGTCTTAATCGGAATCCAGGGATCGGGGAAGTCGACACAGGGAAATTTGTTGTCAAAACAATTCGGCATCCCTTATCTTTCGACCGGTCACATATTCAGGCAGATCGCCAAAGAGAAGACCAATCTCGGACGATATATAAAGTTGACTCTTAATTCTGGCCTTTTGGTACCGGACGAGAAGACGATCGAGATCGTCAATACGTATCTTTCGAGAAAAGAATATCAAAAAGGATACATTTTGGACGGTTTTCCGAGGACGATTCCACAGGCGGAAAAATTCGTCAACAACGTCGATAAAGTAGTTTTTTTGGAAATACCGGATAAAGAGGCTTTATATCGGCTCGTATATAAACAAACAAGTCAAGGAAGGGAAGATTCGACGATCCCGGCCATCAAGGCGAGGATAGATTCCTTTAAAAAGTACACGTTACCAGTCCTGGAGTATTATAAAAAGCAAAAAAAACTTATAGAAATAGACGGCACCTTGCCGATCGAAGAAGTCAACAAAGAAATCCTAAGAAATCTCGGGAAAAAGCTCGTCAAAAACAAAATCGAGAATTGGCAGGTGGGAAAAAAGAAAATTGTCGCCATTGTCGGGCTGCCGGGGGCCGGCAAGACCGATTCGGCAAACTTTTTCAAGGAAAAAGGCTTTCCGGTAATCCATTTGGGACCGGTAGTTAATCGCGAAGTCGAGAAAAAAAATCTGGCGACCAATGAGGCAACCCACCGCAAGGTCAGGGAGGAATTGCGAAAAAAATTCGGTATGGAGGCGATTGTTGTCCTGAATAAGGAAATTATTGAGAAAGAACTTCAATCAAACCAAATGGTTTTTTTGGATGGCTTGAGATCTTGGGAAGAATATCTTTATCTCAGGAAAAATTTTCCCAAAGAAAAAGTAGTCACGATTTGTATATACGCCGATAAAGATATCCGTTTCAAAAGGCTCGAGAACAGGAAAGGAAGAAAAAAACTCTACGGCGAAGACCGGGATATGGATGAACTTATAAGAATAAACATGGCGCCGACCATCGCCTACGCTGATTTTAT
>JAJYIX010000013.1 GCA_021789865.1 bacterium | reverse complement strand
AAATTGTGAAAAAAAGTCCTCTTTTCGAAGGGATAAATCTTAGAAAAGAATTCACGGTCTGGATGAGCCACTTCGATCAAGTGACAAATCTGCCTCCCAGGTATGGCCGACTAGGTCATACGGGGACCGTTGCCAATGCCGCCTTTTCCGATGAAAAAAGAAAAATTTACGCGATCATGTTTCACCCGGAAGTCCACCACACGGAAAATGGGAATAAGATATTTAGCAATTTCATTTATAAAATTTGTAAGGAAAACAATGCTGGAAGAACGGGCGTTATCTCGGAGATTGAAAAGTATATCAGAGAGGAAATTGGAGATAATAAAGTAATCTGTGCTGTCTCAGGTGGTGTAGATTCGTCGGTGGTGGCGTATTTGACCTATAAAGTAATCGGAAACAAATTGACATCCCTATACGTTGATACCGGGCTAATGAGAGATGACGAAACTAAAGAGATAAAAATGATTTTCAAAGATAAATTAAAATTGCCCTTAAAAGTCATTAATGCAAAAAAAGAATTTTTGGAAGCTTTGAAGGGAGTGACGGACCCTGAGAAGAAAAGAAAAATCATAGGAAGAATGTTTATAAGAACATTTGAAAAAGAAGCCCTTCGACTTGTTCCACCTGCTCAGGGTATACCAAAAAAACTGATGTTAATTCATGGAACGATTTATCCGGATGTCATCGAAAGTGCCGGAACCAAGCATTCTGTTAGAATTAAAACCCATCATAACGTCGGCGGAGTTCCAAAAAACCACGGCCTCAAAATCGTCGAACCTCTACGAAGCTTTTATAAAGACGAAGTAAGGGAAATTGCGGAAAAGCTTAAATTTCCAAAAGAAATCATCCATCGACATGTTTTCCCGGGTCCGGGACTCGCCGTCAGAATAGTCGGGGAAGTCACCGAAAAAAAATTGGAGATCCTGAAAAAAGCCGATAAAATCGTCGTCGAAGAAATAAAAAAAGCCGGACTATACGACAAGATCTGGATGGCATTTGCTATTTTCACCAATATAAAAACTACCGGTGTCGTCGGAGACGAGAGAAAATACGGAGAGACTATAGCCGTTCGGGCAATTGATTCGAAAGACACGATGACCGCTGACTGGTACGAATTACCTTACCCAGTCTTAAGACGAATCTCGGAAAGAATCACTACGGAAGTATTCGAAGTCGTCCGGGTAGTCTACGATATTACGACCAAGCCTCCGGGGACAATGGAGTGGGAGTAGTTGGTGTCTGGTGGGTGAGGAGGGAGTCGAACCCTCACGGCCTTACGACCATTAGTTTTTGAGACTAACCTGTATGCCATTCCAGCACTCACCCTAGATTTATGCTCCTTCGCTATCGCTCAGGACTAACTGGCAGTAATCAATTTCTTCACTTCGTTTGAAATTGCCAACTGCCAGTTGAGCATTCCAGCACTCACCCTCTTAGTTTGTTATTTAACGTACTATCTATTATATCAAAGTAGATCCAAACTCGATTGCTTTTTTCCACTTGACTTTTAATATAAAATTTTGTTTAATTTTACTCCAGAAATGATTATAAAAAATCTAAATTTTGGAAAATAAATTGCCCCGCTTATGGCGGGGATTTTTTTATGCTTAAATCAATCAAGGGAATTTTTACAAATAAAGATATCGTCTCTTTATCGCAGTTCGATCAACAGTCGGTGATGAAGTTATTTAAAGAAGTTATGAAGATAAAAAAAACTTCTCCAAAAAAATTATTCAAAAATCTTCAAGGAAAAATTGCGACTTTGGTTTTCTTCGAACCCTCAACCCGGACATTTTCTTCGCACGCTTCAGCTTTCAAAAGATTGGGCGGACAAACGATAGACCACCAAAATCCTATGACTACCTCTTCAGCCGTTAAAGGAGAATCAATCGAGGATATGACACACATGCTCGAGCAGTATAGTGATATCATCGTGATGAGGCATCCGACTAAAGGGACTTTAGAAAAAGTCGCCGAGGCGGCAACTATACCGGTCATCAATGCCGGAGACGGAGTGGGCGAGCACCCGACTCAAGCGTTACTCGATATGTATACGATTTTTGAAAAATTCAAAAGATTGAAAGGTTTAAAGGGTTTAATGGCAGGAGATATGCTCAATGGTCGAACCGTCCATTCTCTCATCAAAGGACTTTCGATGTTTCCGGGAAATACGATATATTTACTATCCCCGAAAGAACTCAGATTGTCGCGGGAAGAATATAAAGAATACTCAGGTCGTGGTATTAGGCTAGTAGAAATTTTTTCAACTAAAGATATCCCCAGCGATTGTCACTTCTGGTATTGGACTAGGGTACAAAAGGAAAGGTTTAAAGACCAAAAAGTCTACGAAAAACTAAAGCTAAGTTTTATTTTAACCAAAAAACTCATCTCGGAAAAGGCCGCCAAAAAGACAATTTTCATGCACCCACTGCCTCGAGTCGGTGAAATAGAAGTATCAGTTGACGACGATCCAAGGTCTTTATATTTGACGACACAGCCAAAGAATGGAATGTATGTGAGAATGGCCTTATTCAAATTAATACTTAAATCATAAATTATAAATTCCAAATCACAAATAATTTTTAAAATTTAAATATTTAAATTTATTTGGAGCTTGAGGCTTAGGCTTTAGAATTTATTATGTTTGGTGAGTTAATACTCAAAGATGGGACAAAAATCGAAGGTAGGAGTTTTGGCTATGGAGAAGGCAGCGCCGGCGAATTGGTGTTTGCTACCGGAATGGCAGGATATCCGGAGTCATTGACCGATCCGTCGTATGAAGGACAGATTCTTGTGACGACGTACCCGATACTCGGATCATATGGAGTACCTGATAAAAAGAATTGGGAGTCCGGTAGAATTCATGTTAAGGGACTGATCGTTAATCAGTATATCGATACGCCTTCTCATTTTGAAAGCAAAAAGACTTTATCTACGTGGTTAAAAGAAGAGAAAATCCCCGCCCTTGAAGTTCCGGATACGCGTTATTTGACTCAACTTTTACGAGATAAAGGTGCCCAATTGGCAAAAATTATCTTTGACAAAGACATCAGCTTTCACGATCCAAATATTGACAATCTAGTCGACCAAGTGTCAGTAAAAAAGCCCATCAAGTACACCCGTAGGGTGAGCTTAAGCGCGAAAGGACAATCTAAAAAAAAGACTATAGTATTAATTGATTGCGGAGTAAAACAAAATATTATTAGAAGTTTGATAAACCGTAACGCTGATTTGATTGTCGTTCCGTGGGATTTTGACGTGTTGAAACTTGCCGAAAAAATCGATGGCGTTGTCATATCGAATGGCCCAGGCGACCCCAAAATGGTCGATACGACGATTGTCGTAGCAAGAAAACTCATGGATTATAAAATACCAATTTTAGGAATTTGTTTGGGCAATCAAATTCTCGCTTTGGCAGCCGGAGGCAACACGTACAAACTGAAATTCGGTCACCGCGGGCAAAATCAACCGTGTACCGAAGTCGGAACCAAAAGAACTTTTATAACTACTCAAAATCATGGCTATGCAATCGGAAAAATACCCAAGGGTTTCAAACCTTGGTTTATCAATGCCAATGATCACACAAATGAAGGCATTATTCATGAAAGTATGCCCTTCATGTCAGTACAGTTTCATCCGGAAGCATGTCCCGGACCGGTCGACACAGAATGGATATTTGATAAATTTTTAAATTTTTTGTGATTGGCAAAAGCTCGATATCTTATTTTTCGCCGCCTCGCCCCAATAGGGCCCCAGGCGGTCGCTCAAAAAAGATATTCTCGCTTTTTATAGATTAAAAATTTTAAATTAAAAATTAAAAATTATGAAAAGCATATTATTATTGGGTTCTGGCGCTTTGAAAATCGGTCAAGCTGGAGAATTCGATTACTCGGGTAGCCAGGCAATCAAAGCATTTAAAGAAGAGGGGAATAGAGTCGTCTTGATAAATCCGAATATTGCCACTGTCCAAACATCAAAAGATATGGCCGATAAAGTATATTTTTTACCGGTCACACCGGAGTTTGTCACCCGTGTAATAAAAAAAGAAAAACCCGATGCCATTGCTTTGTCCTTCGGAGGTCAAACGGCTCTCAATTGCGGAATGGACCTTTTCAAATCAAAAATATTGGAAAGGCATCACGTCAAAGTCTTGGGCACGCCAGTGGAATCGATAATCATAAGCGAGGATCGGGCGATGTTTTCCGATCACTTGAAAAAAATCGGCATCCCGACACCAGAATCGGAGGCGGCCGAATCGTACGGAGAAGCGTTTAAAATTGCCAAAAAGCTCAAATTTCCAGTCATGATCAGAGCCGGATTTGCTTTGGGTGGACAAAAATCGGGAATTGCCCACAACGAAGCAGAATTCAAAGAGATTGCCACCGCAGCACTGGCTTTTGCACCGCAAATTCTTGTTGAAAAATACCTTCATCATTATAAGGAGATAGAATATGAAGTCGTCCGTGACAACCAAGACAACTGCGTCACCGTCTGCAATATGGAAAATTTTGATCCTCTTGGGATTCATACCGGCGAGTCAATCGTAATTGCCCCTAGTCAAACCTTGACGAACTATGAATATCACTTACTTCGAAGGGTATCGATAAAAATTGTTCGAAGTTTGGGAATCATTGGCGAATGCAATGTCCAGTTTGCGCTTGATCCGAGGTCTCACAAATATTATGTCATCGAAATGAATGCCAGACTTTCCCGATCATCGGCTCTGGCTTCGAAAGCTACCGGGTATCCTTTGGCCTATGTTGCCGGCAAACTTATTCTCGGCAAAACATTAAATGAAGTCGTCAATGAAGTGACGAAAGTCACCCAAGCCGCTTTTGAACCCGCTCTTGATTATGTCGTCGTAAAAATACCGCGTTGGGATATAGAAAAATTCATGGGAGCCGAGGAAAAAATCGGTAGCGCTATGAAATCGGTAGGAGAAGTAATGGGAATCGGAAGAACGTTCGAGGAGGCGGTCCAAAAAGCTGTCAGGATGCTTGACACCGGACAACAAGGAGTGACTGAAAATAATTTTCCGGATGAAAAAACTATCTGGCACTATATCAATACGCCAACCCCTAAAAGACTTTATGCCATAGCGGCAGGGCTAAAGAGAAATTTTTCATTGGACAAAATTTATGAAGTAACCGGAATCGACCGCTGGTTTCTTTACCGGATAAAAAATATTGTCGATGCGGAAGATGAATTGGTAAAAAGTAAAAAAAGATTTTTCGACTCTAAACGAAATACGTGGGTTAAGATGGAGTCGAGGGATCTTTTATTAAAATTGAAACGCCTTGGTTTCTCCGATAAGAAGATTGCCCGGTTGACTCATTATTCGGAATTGGTCATTCGTAATTTAAGAATCAAAAACAATATCCGACCCTGGGTATTTTCCATCGACACTTTGGCCGGTGAATTCCCGGCTAAGACCAATTATCTCTACATGACTTACTGGGGATCCCATAATGATGTAAAACCCGTAGGTCGAAAAAGCGTGATTGTCTTGGGAAGTGGCCCATATCGGATCGGCAGCTCGGTTGAGTTCGATTGGACGGCTGTCTATACGGCAAAAAATCTCACTAAATATGGGAAAAAATCCATTGTCATCAACTGCAATCCGGAGACGGTCTCGACTGATTATGACATGTCGGGCAGACTTTATTTCGAAGAGCTAACTTTTGAAAGGGTAACAGACATATTTGAATACGAAAAGTCGGAAAACATCATCGTTTCGGTCGGCGGACAAACTCCCAATAATATTGCTAAATCATTATCCGAATACGGCTTAAAACTACTGGGAACAAAAGCTGAGAATATTGATATGGCGGAGGACAGAAAAAAATTTTCCGAGCTTCTGGACAGACTTAATATCCGACAACCGGTATGGAATAGTTTTTCAAGTCTTGTGACCGCTTTGAGATTTGCAGGCAAAGTAGGTTATCCGGTTCTCATCCGTCCATCATACGTCTTGTCCGGCGCAGCGATGAATATCTGTTACAACGAACACGAACTAAGGCTTTTTATCAAAAAAGCGACTGACATCGGCTTTGAGCACCCGGTCACAATTTCGAAATTTATCACCAATGCCCGCGAGGTTGAGTTGGACGGCGTCGCCCAGGACGGAGAAGTCAAAGTATACGCACTGGCCAATCACATCGAGCATGCCGGAGTCCATTCTGGGGACGCGACGATTGTCTATCCGGCCGAAAGAGTTCGCTATTTTAGCGGCGTAAAAATTGTCGAAGCAACAAAAGCAATTTCCCGGGCTCTAAAAATCACCGGCCCTTTCAATATTCAGTTCATGGTCAAGGATAATGAAGTATACGTGATTGAATTAAATCTTCGGGCATCAAGGACTTTCCCTTTCATATCAAAGGTAACCGGAGTAAACTTCGCCGAAGTAATCGTCGACGCCTTTTACAAAAAAGCAAAAAAGTATCGGATCGAATATCCGAAATATGTCGCGGTCAAAGCACCTCAGTTTTCTTTTGCCCGCCTTGAGGGGGCCGATCCGGTTTTGCGGGTCGAAATGGCTTCGACCGGAGAAGTGGCCTGTTTTGGCGAAACCGCCGAGGAGGCTTATCTCAAATCTCTTCTTGCCACCGGGCTTTCCCTGGAAAATAAAAGTGCTCTAGTCACAATCGGCGGAGAGAAAAATAAAATGCATTTTGCCGAATCGATATGGAAACTGAAAAATCTCGGCTTCAAGCTCTACGCGACCAACCATACTCACAAGTTTTTAAAATCAAAAGGAGTAAATACAATCAAAGTCGGGAAAGTCTATGAAGGATCCCGTCCGAATGTCGTAGACATTATCGAAGGCAAAAAAATCTCTTTGGTCATAAACTTAAGCGAAAAAGGGGATGGTAATTCGACGGCCGCTGAGAACAAAAGTGACGGGTACATGATTCGCCGTGCGACCATCGACAACAATATCGCGCTTTTTACAGATCTCAATTCATCCCGTCTTTTTGTCAATGCGCTAGACAAATATCGCATCGAAGACTTAAAAATAAAAAGCTGGGATGAGTATATTTAAGTATGATAAAACTTCCAGGACTGATCGATATTCATGTTCATTTTCGAACTCCAGGTCAAACTTATAAAGAAGATTTTTTTACGGGAACTTCGGCAGCACTGGCCGGGGGTTATACGACCGTTATAGACATGCCAAATAATAAAGTGCCGATTACATCTTTAAAAACATTAGAAGAAAAAATTAAAATTGCCAAAAAACAAGCGGTATGTGATTTTGGTTTTTATTACGGATCGCTCGGAGAAAACTTAGACACTTTTACCAAAATACAGAAAAAAGTTTTCGGGTTGAAGATTTATTTAAATCAAACGACAGGGGGATATATCGTCGACGAAAAAAAATTCGAAACAATCTGTCGAAAATGGCCAAAAAAATTACCAATATTACTCCACGCGGAAGATGATGTGATCGGGCAAATGATTGAAATTGCAGGTCGAGCTGGACAGAGAATTCACATTTGCCACATTAGTTCAGAAAAAGAATTAAAAACAATCATTAATGCTAAACTAAAAGGTTATAAAGTAACCTGTGGAGTCACTTGTCACCATCTTTTTTTGAACGAAAATAATGTAAAAAAACTTGGACCTTATGGGTTGATGAAGCCATCTATAAAACCGGAGAAAGACGTGAATTTTTTATGGAGGCATTTGAATGATATCGATATTGTTGAATCAGATCATGCTCCCCACACCATTGATGAAAAAAACAGTGATAAACCGCCCTTTGGTGTTCCGGGATTGGAAACAACTCTTCCTTTGTTGTTGACGGCAGTTAATGAAAATAAATTATCTTTAGCCAGATTAATTGAATTATGCTATGCAAATCCCAAAAGAATATTTAAAGTCCCGACTGATAAAAACACCTATGTTGAAGTTGATGAGAATAAAGAGTATATTGTAGAAAATAAAAATTTACAGACAAAATGCGGATGGTCACCTTTTGCAGGATGGAAAGTCAGAGGGAAAGTAAAAAAAGTAATTATTCGAGGTGAAAAGGTATATGAGAGTGGAGAAGTATTAGTTAAACCAGGGTTCGGAAAATATGTTGCACCAGCCATACTACGATCCGAGTAAATCTTACGAAGAAAATTATAAAAAAGGCCCCTTTGGAGCCTTTGCCGATAAAATAATCTATAAAGAAAAAACAGGTCCCAAATACGACTTCTTCGGCTATAAAGTGTTTTTACCTTTCGGGATCCCGGCCGGCCCGCTTCTAAACGGAAAGTTTGCTAAAGCAGCGCTCGATAAGGGATTTGACATAGTCACATATAAGACCGTCAGGAGCAGAAAATACCCTAGTAACTTATGGCCGAATGTCCTTGGAGTAAAAATAAAGGGGGATCTGACATTAAATCTGGCGGAAAAAGGTTTGGTCGGAACCACAGTATATAGGGTACCGCTTTCGATCACGAATTCTTTCGGTGTGCCCTCATATGATCCGGATTTTTGGCAAAAAGATCTGAAAGCTTTACTTGGAAAAACGAAAGAAGGGCAGATTGTCATCGGTAGTTTTCAAGGGACGACCAATTCCAATGGTGACATAAAAAAATACGTTGAAGATTTTGTATACACGGCTCTATTGGTCAAAAAAACCGGTGTAAAGATCTTGGAGGCAAATTTAAGCTGCCCAAACGAAGGAACGTCTCATCTTCTTTGTTTTGACGTAAAAAGGACCGCGGAAATTGTCAAAGCAATAAAAAATAAGATTGGAAATACGCCATTGATTATCAAAATCGCGTACTTCTCAGATCAGAAGCAATTAAAAAATCTAATTGATGAAGTTGGAAAATCGGTGGATGGAATAGCCGCGATAAATACAATCCCAGCGAAGATTTTAGATGAAAAAGGTGGTCAAGCATTACCGGGGACCAATCGGATGAAAAGCGGTGTCTGTGGTGCCGCTATCAAATGGGCGGGTTTGGATATGGTCAAAAGACTAAAAAAACTGCGTCGTTTAAAAAAACTTAAATTCAAAATCATTGGGGTTGGAGGAGTAGCGAACGTAAAAGATTATATGGACTTTGTAAAAGAAGGGGCAGACGCGGTCATGAGCGCAACCGGCAGCATGTGGAATCCGTATCTTAGTCAAGAAATAAAGAAACATTTTTCTAAATCACAGTTAACTAGTTAACTTTTATATGGAGCAAAAAATTTTATACGGTCCTCAAACTAAGGCGGCTTTGGAAAATTTTCCCTTCGACTATCCGCGGGCCCATAAGGAATTCTATTACGCCATCGTCATGATCAAGAAAGCGGCCGCTGCGGCAAATTTTAAAGCCGGAAAAATTACGAAATCCCAGTCGGAAAAGATTGTCAAAGCCTGTGATGAAATATTAAAAGGAAAGTACGACGACCAGTTTGTTGTATCCGGAATCCATGGGGGAGCGGGGACATCCGTCAATATGAATGTCAACGAAGTCATCGCCAACTTGTCCGGAACTCATCCCAACGATCATGTCAATGCCAGTATGTCGACCAACGACTGCAATCCGTCGGCTTTAAAGATTGCCTCGATAAAATTAGGCCAAAAGCTCCTTGACAATTTACTTCGATTAATCGAAATCATGGAGGAAAAAGCAAAAGAGTTTAAAAATGTAAAGAAACTTGGCCGGACCCACATGCAGGACGCAGTTCCGGCAACTCTCGGAGCCGAATTTCAATCATATGCCGAGATTTTGAAAAGAGATGAAAAAAGAATTACGGAAGCTCTGTGGTACCTTTATGAACTTAATCTTGGTGGCACCGCAATCGGGAATTCAATCAATGCACCGAAAACTTATATTGAAAATGTCTATCCTGAGCTTGTAAAAATAACGGGGATAAAAGGAATCCGTCCTTTGAAAAATTTTATGTCGGGGACTTCATCTGACGCCGATTTTTGTTTTGTCTCGGCTGCTTTGACTGTCCTTTGCAATGATTTGTCAAAGATTGCTCTGGACTTGAGATTCATGAGTAGCGGACCAAAAGGCGGTATTGGGGAAATCTCTTTTGCCGAGCTGGCGCCTGGGAGTTCAATCATGCCCGGAAAAGTAAATCCGATCATGGGCGAGTTGATGAACCAGACTTACTACCTGGTTGCCGGTAAAAATTTGACTATACATCAAGCTGCCGAAGGCGCTCATATGGAGCTTGGGGTAATGCTTCCCGTGATCGCAGATTCCTTGATTACGAACTTTAAAGTGATCACGATGTCCTTAAAAGTATTTGCAGAAAAAGGCATCGATAAAATAATTGCCAATAAAAAAGTTTGTCTCGAGCACCTGGAGAATTCAACTGCCTATGCGGCTCTTTTGACGCCGATACTCGGTTATGATAAAGTTTCCAAAGCGGTTCACGAGGCGGTAAAAACAGGCAAAACCTTAAGACAAATTGTAGTCGGAAAAAAATTGTTGACGGATGTGGAGTTTAATAAATTAATAAGTTTATAAAAACATATGTCAGAGAGTAAAGTAATCAAAATCCTCAAAAAAGTTGGGGCGGTTATCACTGATGATCATTTTGTATATACGTCTGGAAAACACGGGAGCGTATATATAAGAAAAGATAAATTATACCCTTTTACTGAGCTGACATCGGAAGTTTGTAAAATGATTGCGCAAGAAGTAAAAAAAATGAATATAGATGTGGTCGCTGGACCATCAATATGCGGCGTCGTTCTTTCGCAATGGACAGCTTATCATTTGTCGAAATTAACTAAAAAAGAAGTTTATAGTGTTTTCACAGAGAAGGGATATGATGACCAAAAAATATTCGATAGACCGCAGATACTCAAACGAGGATATGACGCTTTAGTAAAAGGAAAGAGAGTACTTGTTGTTGAAGACTTGACGACAACTGGAAATTCCGTAAGGAAAGTTGTTGAAAGTGTAAAAAAAGCCGGAGGAAAAGTCGTTTGCGTTTATGTTTTGGTAAACAGGAATCCAAAAGAAGTAACTTCGAAATTTATGAAGGCACCTTTCAAATCACTAGCTGTTTTTAAAGCCGACGCATTTGAGGAAAAAAATTGTCCGTTTTGTAAAAAAAATATACCAATTAACACGGAAGTTGGACATGGTAAAGAATATTTAGCAAAAAAGTAATTTAACTGAAATATGAATTTTCAACAAAAACTGGAAAAAGCGGTTAAAAAAAACAATTCACTTTTGTGTGTAGGTTTAGACTCAGATGTAGAGAAGATGTCGTCGGGTACCATACGGCACCCGACTCAATTTTCGTTCAACAAAGCCATCATCGAAGCCACTTCCGACCTGGTTTGTTCATACAAGTTGAACACTGCCTTCTATGAGTCTATAGGACATCTTGGAATTAAAGCTCTAAAAGATACATGTGATTATCTGATGACGAATTATCCAGAAATTCCAATTATCATCGATGCCAAGCGGGGGGATATTGGCAACACAAACAAAGGATATGTTCAATTTGTTTTTACATACCTTGGAGGAGATGCGGTGACGATGCACCCATACCTAGGAGAAGAAGCTATAAGACCATTTCTGGACGAGAAAGATAAGGGGATATTTGTTCTTTGTCGGACTTCAAATTCCGGAGCCGGGGAGTTCCAAGATATTGAATTTAAAATTAAGAATTCAAAATTGAGAATTAATAGAAAATTAAGATTATACGAGTATGTCGCATATCAAGCTTCACATTCCTGGAATATGGATAGAAACGTCGGTTTAGTCGTTGGGGCGACCTATCCCGAAGAGCTAAAAAATGTGCGGGAGATTGCAGGTGAGCAAATGTGGTTCTTGGTTCCTGGAATCGGGGCTCAGGGAGGCGATACCGCCACAACAATGAAAGCAGGTTTGAACAAAAAAGGGACAGGCTTGATAATCAACTCTTCAAGAGGAATAATTTTTTCCAAAGATCCTCGAGTCGAAGCTGCCAAACTAAGGGATAAGATTAATCAATTTCGTTGATATTGACTTGCAAGACATAAACATATAGAATTCCAAAACATAAATGGCGAAGACAGAAGCACCACTGACAAGCTTAGAAAAAGGATACGAACTCATAGGTTTGATTTCTCGAATGAGAAAATTCAAATCTCATATCACAAGGTTGAAACCGCTGCTATCACAATTTAACAAAGGCCAAGAAGAAGTAATTAATTGGACCTCGTTTGTTACTTTTCCACGGGAATTAGACAAAGCCTTCAGAGGCTCCACAATAGAACCAGATCGCTTCGTAGACGAACTAAAAAAGGATACGACCATGTCCGATGATAAGGAAAAAATCACCAAACTACTTTTGAGCAACGAACTTGGATCCGATAGGCCGGTTTTTACCGCTAAAAACGACGGATTTGAACTGAATGTCAACAACGGAAGTTTCAACGAACATGCGATATCAATGTCGGTTGCGGCTTCTCATGGATTCAAGTTTGAGAATCCTTTAGATAGAGCCGAATACCAAAATGCCATGCACGAACTAGCTAAACCGATAATTGCTAAGAGAGATCGTAATTTTGGTGTGAGGGTTTTTGACGACTGTATTGCCTCAGGAGATTCCATATACGGTTATCTATATGAATTATCAAAATCAAAAGAAGGTCAGGAGAAACTGAGGGCCGGTGTAAGAATCGATGCCATCGTGGCGACTCCCCAAGCGATTTTACTTTTTAAACAATTGGCTAAAAAAATCGGATTCCACTTGGAAATTAATGTCAGTCATCTAGGATACGGACTAAGCGATCAGAATTATATTGTCTATCCAGAGGAGATTCTAAGAGAAGCTCCCGACACCATCGTCAGTTTAAAAAATAAAGACGAAAGTGATAAAGATAAAAAAGATGTAAACATATATGTTGTCGGCGATATGGGCAATGCTCAAAAGGGGATTAGCGATGATGAAATGAAAAGAATTAGAGAGGTCAAAAAGGATAGTGAATTTTGTAAATTTAATGATACAAGGACAGACCCTCACGGAAATCATCCTAATAAAGCTAATAAAGCCGTTGTTGAAAATCCAGACCAGCCAGCTTTTGATTTTGTTTATTTTGCTCGTGGCGGATATCTTCCTCTGGAATTTGACCGTGAACTGAACCCGTATTTTAAGGACGCCAATAAGATTGTCATGAGAGGGGCGAGAAGACTCTTCCACTTAACAAAGCTTGTAAATGTTTACGGAGTCGTGTTCGGCGACGAGTAATTATTTGATTTGCTATAATATTTCTCTATGTATACTCCTTCAAAAAAAGTGTTAGATAATTACGCGAAAGTGATGATCGACTTTGCTCTCGGAAAAGGGAAGGGGATAAAAAAAGGCGATATCGTATACCTTCAATACGACGCGGAAGCCCAACCTTTGGCTCTGGCTGTATTCAAAAGAATATTGGAAAAAGGCGGACACCCGATGTTGAAGCGGGCAGACGAAGATTTTGAGAAGCTGATGTTTAGCGTCGCTTCGGATGACCAGCTAAAATTTTTTCCAAAAAAATATACAAAGAGCTTGATCGACACGATCGACCACAGGTTATACCTGATCGCCCCGACCGACCCTTTCCTTCTAAAAAGTGTCGATCCGAAAAAAATTGTTTTAGCCAATAGCTCAAAACAAGGGCTCAGAAAATGGCTTTTTGAAAAAGAGGATAGGGGAAAATTGACCTGGTCGCTATGTCTTTACGGCACTTCCGGAATGGCCGAAGAGGCCGGGCTCTCGCTTGAAAGTTTTTGGAAGGAAATCGTCAAAGCCTGTTACTTGGATGCGCCCGATCCAATCGCCATTTGGAATAAAACTTTCGATGAGATCGACGATCTTAAGAAACGACTTAATACTCTGCCGATAGATAGGCTTCACATGGTTTCGGAAAGGACCGATCTTTATATTTCATATGGCGAAAAAAGGCAGTTTTTAGGCGGTGGAGGCGCCAATATCCCGTCATTTGAGATTTTTACATCACCTGACTGGAGGGGGATTGAGGGCAAAGTATTTTTTAATTTTCCCTTGTATCGCTATGGTAATATTATCAAAAATATCCAACTTACGTTTAAACAAGGCCGCGTAGTCAAAGCGACGGCCGATAAAAATGAAGCCCTTTTGAAAGCGATGATTTCTCAAAAAAACGCCGATAAGGTTGGGGAATATTCCCTGACGGATAAAAGATTTTCAAAAATTTCCAAATTCATGGCCAATACCTTATATGATGAGAATTTCGGAGGCGACTATGGTAATTCCCATTTGGCGGTTGGAACTTCTTACCACGAGGCATTTATCGGTAATGTTCGGTCGGCGACTGCCAAAGACTGGGAAAAAATGGGCTTCAACGAATCGATAGAGCACTGTGATATCATAAATACCAACCCGAAGACGGTGACCGCCATTCTCAAAAATGGCGTCGAAAAGGTGATATATAAAGACGGAGAGTTCAGAATATAAACTTTTTATCAACTTTTTTCTAGTTGACATCTCCTTTTTTCCGTATTAGTATCATATTTGCCCATGATAATAGCTGACATTTTGAAAAAAGAAAATATTATCAGAGTCGCTCCCGAAGAACATCTTTCTCATTGTTTGGCCAGACTTTCCACCTCCCACGACGCCGCTTTCGTTTTTGACGATAGTAAACTGTTAGGGGTAATCAACCCTTACTACAGCTTGATAAAATCGTCGTATCCGGGTAACTCTAAGGTCATTCATTGTCTTCATCACCCGCCGAGGATATATACGGATTACTCATTGGAAAAAGCCGCTGAGCTTTTTATCGAATCAAAAATACATTATTTACCGGTATTTGACAGAAACGAAAATTTTGTTGGGATAGTGTCGGCCAGAAGACTATTGTCACACTTGGGAACACTTCCGATTTTCAAGTCTAAGATAGAGACGATGTTTACTTTCAGGCGTCGTCCCTTGACCGTCGTTTATGAAGACGAAACGGTAATGCAGGCAATAAACGTTTTCCGTAAAACTAAATTTTCAAAATTAGTTGTCATCGATCGTGATTTCAAACTGAAAGGAGTTTTAAGTTACTACGATCTGATATCTTTTATGATGACCTCGAAGGATAATCCAGGCCGAAGAGAAAAAAAAGGCTACAAGGTACATCTAGGGAGTCACCGGGTTAAGAATTTCATGAAGACATATGTCCTGACTCTAAAAAAAGACAATCTAATATCCGATGTTTTCAAGCTCATCCTGGACAAGAAAATCGGAAGCGTCGTCATCGTCGATGAAAACAAACATCCGCAAAATATTGTCACCACAAGAGATTTACTGCGCTTTTATACTTTTAATCAAACATTTGAAATCATCCGCAAAATTCCGGCAAAAATTGGTAAACTTCTCTTGAGGAAAAGTCACCAATGAAGAAAAAAATACTACTTTTACTGATTTTATTTATCGGGCTGTATTTTCGTTTTAACAACCTTAACTGGGATGAAAATTTTCATCTACATCCCGACGAGCGGTTCTTGACTATGGTCGGTAATGCCATGGTTCTTCCGAAAACCTTCGAAGAGTATTTAAATCAGGATATATCC
Organism: bacterium; assembly: GCA_021789865.1. GTDB lineage: Bacteria > Patescibacteriota > Microgenomatia > UBA1406 > GWC2-37-13 > GWC2-37-13. The sequence goes on along the minus strand of JAJYIX010000013.1, from coordinate 8,438 downwards.
AAAATAAATCCGAAAAATATCGGTTTTAATTTTTACGTCTATGGGACATTCCCAGTCCTTCTCAATAAATATCTCGCCGTATATAATCTCAAAGATAACTATAACGATTTCACTCTTCAAGGCAGGTACCTCTCGGCGTTTTTTGACCTTATGATTATCGTCTTGGTTTACAAAACATCACAATTATTGTTGAAGGATGACAAATTAGCCTTATTATCGGCCTTTTTTTATGCGATCGCCGTTTATCCGATTCAATCGTCCCATTTTTTTACGACAGACACTTTCCTTAATTTTTTCATGTTTGCTTCCTTCTTCTTTTTTCTGAAGGCAACTGAAAGCAAAAAGCGCAAGTCGCAATGGATGAATATCGTTTTGTCGGCTATAACTTTTGGTTTGGCGTCCGCTTCCAAAGCTTCGGCGATCTATATTTTGCCACTGATAATATCCATTTATCTCTTGTTTTCAAAGACTGTCTTCGAAAGAAGACTGTCTTTAAAAAATTTTCTTGTATTTGGATGTGTGTTTGTCTTCGTTAGTTATCTGACTTTACGGTTGGCTGATCCCTATTATTTTGCCAATCCGAGTTTGTTTAATCCGTGGCCGAGTAAGAACTTCATCGACAACATCCGTCAACTAGAATCGTTTGATAATCCAAATATCTGGTACCCACCCGGAGTCCAATGGATTACCAAGCCGATAACTTTTTTATTGACAAACTTGGCCTTTTTCGGTGTCGGATTACCTTATTTTTTATTTTTAACGATAGGATTATTAAAGATTTTTATCGACGGTTTCAGATCGGTCAAAAAAAGGAAGCTCGTGAATGGGTCATTATTCGTTTCCGCCCTATGGGTCACTTTATATTTCATTTATCAATCCCTTCAGTACGTCAAGTCCATTCGCTATACGATATACCTTTATCCGTTTTTTGCGATATTTGCGGCAATAGGCATAAATCAATTATTCATTCTCGGATTACGGATAACGAATTCGAAGATTGTCCGGTATTCGCTATTTGCCGCCGTGGGATTGACTTTATTGATATGGCCGGTCGCTTTCAATTCGATTTATTTGAACAGAAATACCCGAATACTTGCATCGGAGTGGATTTATAAAAATATTCCCAACGGGAGAAAAATTGTGTGGGAATACTGGGATGATCCCTTGCCGTTGGGGGTACTAAATCCTACGGGAAAATCATTTTCGGAGGTACCGATGGGTGTTTTTGATCCGGACGGGCCAGAAAAAATGGATAAGATCTATTCACAATTATCCGACGCCGACTATTATATCTTATCTTCCAATCGCGCTTGGGCGAGCATAATGTCCGCAAGCAAAAAATATCCTTTAATGAGCAAGTTTTACAAAAAACTATTGTCCAATCAGACGAATTATAAATTAGTCAAGGAATTTACTTCGTACCCGCAAATAAATTTTCATTTTTCATTTTTCAATTTTCATTTTACGTTCCCGGACGATTGGGCAGAGGAGACATTTACGGTATACGATCACCCTAAAGTCATGATTTTTAAGAATGAAAAAAAATCGTAATCTGGAATATTATTCGAATGAAAAAGTTCTGAAACCGTCATATTATGTCCAAAGGGAACTCGATTTGATTTTGGCAGAAATAAAAAAATCAGGTAGCGCCAGTGTCGTGGATTTTGGCGCCGGCGCCGGGAGGTTGGCGATCGAAATGTTGAGAAACGGTTATTCCGTCAGCGCCGTCGAGATAGATCGTGACGCAATTAAAAAGCTTGATGAAAATGCGAAAAAAATCGGATTGGAAAAGCGATTAAAAATAACGAAAAATCTTCGCGGCCGAGTTTATATAATCGCCGGAACGGACGTCCTCCATCATCTTGATCTTGACGTCTATTTGCCGCTTTTTCATAAACATTTGCTTCCGAAAGGTAGGATAATTTTTTCGGAGCCAAATCCCTTAAATATTTTTTGGTGGTTTTTTATTTTTTTGTTTGCCGATTTTCAGGAAGAGTTTGGAATTAAAAATTGTTCTTATTTTTCTTTGAAAAAACGCTTGATGAATTCAGGGTACAGAAAAATAGCAATCAAAGGCCTGTATCTTTTACCGCCACAATTAATTTTTAACTTCAAATTTCTTGAGCGGATTAACCGCCGCCTTGGCGAAAATTTATTTTTGAAATTTTTTGCCTTTAGGTTTATCGTCACTGCGGAAAAGTAATTATTTTTTGAGGATAAAAAACAAAGCGGCCGAATCCCGAACCGGAACGTTTGTATCGATACTTTCAGCAACCGACTTATTCCAGAGTCTTTGGTTGAGATTCGGAAATTTTTGCCATTTGCCAAAAATAATTTTACTCAAAAGCGAGGGGGCGGACAGGTAATGAGCGATATCCAGGTGTTGCGAACTGCTCATGTCCATGTATCCTCTCACAGTAACTATTCCAAATTTAGACTTCCTAAACACTGCCGACCATTTTGAGTACGAAAATAAATTTTCGTGAAACTGAATTTTTCTCATATATCTTTCGTAAAATTTTCCGAAAAATTTTTTTCCATAGAGATAGTCATTCCACTTGTCGGTCATGACGCTGGTTATGAATAGTCCCCTGGGTTTTAAGATCCTATAAATTTCGCGTAGGCTTGTCTCAATATCTGGAATATGTTCCAATACGCAATTTGATATGACGGTATTATATGAATTGTTTTTTATCGGAATTTTTGTTCCTTCATAAAACAAAATTTTTTTATAGATTTTTTTTCCGAAAATATGTTTCGTCCTGTCGTTTTTAATATCCAGTCCGCAGTCTACCAATCCGGTTCCAAAAACAGTTTTGGCAAAAAAACCGTCACCCGGTCCGAAATCGAGCACCGGTCTTTTAATTAAACGGGAATATTCGGAAAATAACATCGCTTCAGGAACGCGTATGTAAGACATAAAGGACGGTTGATTTTTCAGATATTTTTTTATAAAAAAGTCACTGTCTTTATTCATGTGCATTTTTTTGATGGATCAAATCATCATAGAATTTATAAGTATTAGGAGAGGAAAATATTTTTTTCGCGTTGTTAACTAATTTTTTATTTGTGTATTTTTTCGGGTTGATGAGAATTTTTTCGATCGCGTTTGAAATTTCGTCAACATTTTTTATTGATACGACCTTACCCATGTGGGTTAGCTTTACCGGAATTCTGACACCTGGTAAATTGGAAGAAACGACCGGCGTACCTTGAAGCATCGCTTCCACCTGTACCATTCCGAAAGCTTCGGTTTTATTTATCGACGGTAAACAAAGAACGTCAACCGTTTTATAGAATGCCTTAAGAGTTGGCCCGTCGAGTTGACCAAAAACAATATTTTTAACGGACATTTTTTTGATTAAATCAGCAATCTGTGTGGAGTATACGTTTTCTCCGATAACGTTTTCTTTTGCAGGACCGGCAAAAACAAGACGAACGTTTTTTAAATTTTTCGATATCCGGGCGACTGCCGCGACCAGATACTCCAGTCCCTTTTCAGAAGCAAACCGTCCGGCATAACCGACCCATAATTCGTTGGCTTTTATTTTTTTAAACTTTTTTACCGCCTTCAGGTCGACTTTTAATTCATCCACCGGAGGTAAAACATAAGCGGTTTTTTTTGCGAATAACGAAGATATTTTCAAGCTATTAAAATAATCTTCGGTGTTGGTGATTATTTTTTCGGACAAAAGAAGTTGTAAAAGGATTGAAAGATCCAAAAATTTATTGATCAACCTGTTCCGTAATCGATTATCTAGTTTGACTTGGCAGTGAAATATCGCATAAACTTTTTTGCCGAATAATTTGGCCCAGATTGCCAACGGCCAACCTTCAAAGTTGGGAATATTTAAGAAAACGATGTCGGTTTTTTTCGCCTCGGCCGCAAATATCCAAAAAGACTGAAGTGATATAAATCCTTTTGAAAGTCTAAAAAAGTAGGGTAGAGGCCGAACTTTCAAGCCGGTACCGTTAAAATTGCTATCCTTTGAATGTGGAAATGTCAGAACGGTGACGTCGTCCTTGATGGATAAATATTTAAGAATTTTCAACGGATAGGTGGTGATTCCCGAAATATAAGGATAAAAATACGTGGAGAAAAATAAGATTTTCATAAGAGATTATCAAGCGCTTTCAAAAGAGATGGGAATTTGTACCGGTACTTTATTTTTTTGTCGAATAAGTTATAAATCCAGAAAATTTTTAGGCCGCGATGTTTAAGTCGGGTATTAAGATGGCTGACGATATCCCAGTTGTCTTCGACGAAAACGTCAAGATCGAGCTTCCTTATCATTTTTTCTTTGAAGATCTGTGGCTGATCATTCACGTCATTGAAAAAATAACCGGAAAAGTTTTTATTGGGATCAACCTGTTTTATCCAGCTGTCAAAGTCATTTTTGAAAAGTTCGTATCGCGCTGAAATTACGTAGACCTTAATTTTTTTACTTTTTATCAATACTTGGATTTTTTCAACGCCTTCGGCCGGAAAAAGACTGGACTTGTGGACCAGATACCAAAAAAACTTTTCAAAACGACTTTTCGGATAATAGAATTTGTTCAAATCACGACCAATGAGTTTCTTTATCTTTGCGATCACCGGTCGGGCCACTCTCGTCGGATTGTAAAGCAATACCCCGTCGAGATCGAATCCGACTTTTATGATTCTTTTTGTCATAATTGTATTTTCTTACTTGGTAAATTATACTAAATGCATGCTTCCAATTCTTGTTAGTATCGGTCCGTTGAAGATATATACTTTCGGAGTTTTTTTGGTCTTGGCTTTTTTCTGGGCCAGTTTTTTGCTTTGGAAAAATATTCGTTTGACCTCGTATAAGGAGGAGGAGATATTTGACGGACTTTTTTTGAGTTTATTTTTCGGTCTTTTTATTGGTAGATTGTTTTACGTACTGATGCATTTTTCCGATTTCGGACTCGATTTTTTGAAATTTATACTGATTAACGGATTTCCGGGGTTGTCCATCGTGGGAGTGATGACCGGAGGATTTTTGACGATGTTCCTATACACGAATGCCAAAAAAATTGATTTTTCGGAGGCATTAGATTATTTTGTCAGTCCGCTTCTTTTGGCATTTTCACTCGGTAAAATAGGTGCCTTTTTTTCGGGAGAGGAAGTCGGCAGCGTAACCAATTTCTTTTTGAAAATCAAATATCCCGGCTACGACGGTCTCCGCCACCTAACTCCGCTATATGAAGCGATTATTTTTGCCTTGGCCGCTTATGTGTCGTACCGGCTTTTATTTGAGATCAGAAAGGACCGGTTTAGGCACGGTTTTTCGTTAGTATTTTTTTTCTGGACGTTTTCCCTGACATATTTTGCATTTGACAATATAAAAGCCGATCATTTATACTTGGCCGGAGTCAGTTTTAATGGAATAGTATCGGGAGTCTTGCTCTTGACAACCAGTTTGTTCTTTGTATATTATTTTAGGAGCGGTATTTTAGGGTTTATAAATAAACATGGACATAAATTTTTCAAAAAAATTCATAATCGACCAAAAGGAAAAACTCCTGGAGGAAAAGGAAAAGACACAAAAACAAATCGATGAATTGAAAAAGGAAGATCCGTTTGCTGATCCGGACCACGCTTCGGATAATGCCGCCGTTGATACCGACGTTCGCGAACAGGTTGGACACGACACAATTGAAGCTCAAACAAAGGATTTGGAAAGACGAATAGAGGAGATCAATACGGCCCTGAAGAAATTATCGCGAAACCAATATGGGAAATGTCAAAGGTGTGGAAAAGCGATTCCTCAAGCCAGGCTGGAGCTGATTCCCGAAGCCGCCTACTGTATCGATTGTGAAAAGAAACTCCGAAAATAAACGACCAACCTCATCCGTTAGTCTAGAAGGTCCGTAGATTCCCTAAAGTGAAATTATAGACTTTAATAGACATCTCTTCTTGCTTTCTATATACTTTCAATATGGGTGATATTCCGTTATCTTTAATAGTGAATTTCTTCCTTTTCCTATCTGTCCCATTTGTTTTCGGGGCCGTCGCCAAACGTTTTAAAACATCGCCCCTTATCGGATATATCATCGGGGGGATCGTCTTGGGTAATCTTTTCCCGGGTTTTGCTTCGAACATTGGTATCAAAAACTTTGCTTATTTCGGCATCATCTTGCTCCTTTTTACCATCGGTTTGGAGACTAACTTTGCCAGGTTATTCAACCTAAAAAAATATATCATTCTCGGCGGGACGCTTCAGCTTCTTCTATCCGTAGCCGCGATTACCGTCATCAGTTTGGTCTTCAGATTTAACTTTCTGGATTCTTTTCTCATCGGAATCGCCCTTTCTTCATCGTCAACGACTATTGTCGCAAAAATTATTCAAGACAGGGGAGAGGAATCGTCGTTCATCGGTTCGATTACGATGGGAATCCTTCTTTTTCAGGACATCGCTTTTATTCCATTTTTGATAATCTTCACGTCTATCACCCAAAATTCGCTTTCGTTTTGGTCGGTTTTTGTCAATATCATCGTCAGTGTTTTGAAAGCGGCTGTCATCATTAGCGGTCTTTTTATATTGGGCGAAAAAATCATTCCGGTTACCTTTAATCGAATCGCCCGGTCGTCTCGGGAGCTTTTCGACGTTTTTATCATTAGCTTCATTTTTTTTGTGGCTGGTTTTTCTATGCTTTTGAATATTCCGATACTCATCGGCGTTTTTGTTGCGGGAGTTCTTTTGGCCCAGACAATGGAGCACTACCACATTTTCTCCGAGGTCAGGCCTCTTCGGGATATATTGGGAGTGATTTTTTTTGTTTATATCGGAACGAATATCAAATTAGCGCTCATCGTCACTCATCTTCCGGCAATTTTACTTTTTACAATTCTTGTCGTTGCCATTAAAGCGGCAATCGTTCTCGGAATTTTTTTAGCTCTTAGATTTCATTCACGAACAAGCTTTAGTCTGGCGGCATACCTTTTTCAAATCGACGAAGATGCATTTATTCTTATGTCGTCAGCGCTTTTAAACGGACTAGTCACTCAGCAGACCTACCTTTTCGTCATCACCGCCGTATTGATCACTCTGACGATTACACCGGTTTTCATAAAAGGTAAAGACAAAGCATACCGAAGCATCAGAAATTTTATGAAAAAAAGATTTCCTTTTTTGGAAAATTATGTTTCCCTCAGGATAGATAGCAACAAGTCTCCGATCGATGAACTGCAAATAAAAAACCACGTCGTCATATGCGGATATGGAAGAATAGGAGGCTATATTGGTCGATCCCTTATGATGGCCGATATTCCATATATTGCCATAGACTACAACCTGTTTATCGTGGAAAAGGCCAAAAAACAAGGGGTCAATATCATATACGGCGACCCTTCCGACATCGATATTCTGGACTATGCCCAGGTCGACAAAGCGATTATCCTAGTCTTGGCTCTTCCGGAAAAAAATATCCAGGAAGCCGTGATTATGAACGCCAAGAAACTCAATCGAAATATATACATAATCGGCCGCGTTCATCGTCAGGAAGACCAAACGCGCATGAAAGATCTGGGAGTCAATTTGGTCGTCCAACCGGAATTCGAAGCATCGCTTTCGATAATAAAAAAAATATATTTATGGCACGGAATAGACAAGACGGAGATTGTTAATAAAATTAAACGTTTGAAAATAGAACACGGTCTGACATGAAAAGAAAAATAAGAAATCCTGTTTCAGGAGTGAAACGGGGAGGACAGCCATCAAAAACGAAACTGTCCATTTTAAAAAATAGGATATCTTTGATTGCGATTGTTTTAATTATCTTTCTGATTATTATTGTCAAGGACTTCACCGGGTCAATTTTTTTGCAGCCTAAAGACAATGTCAACATCCTTTTCTATGGTAACAATACCAGAGTATTTTCTCTCGATAAAAAGGGAGTGGATACGGTAGTCTCTTTTTCCAGCAACGCCATGATTCCGATTCCAGGAGGTTATGGTAAATATCGAATCGGCGCTTTGAGTAAATTGGCCAACTTGGAAAAAGACGATGCTATGTATAAACGATCGTTTTCTTCAGCCGTCGGCGCTTTCGTTGACATTTATTTCTACCCCTCGAAAGACGAAATTTATTACAACAATAATACCGCCAATTACTTCTTGCCGACATTTTCCGAGATATTTTTCGACCGGTCAAATGCAAATCTTGTCGACCGGATTATGACTTTTATCTATTTCTTGGGAAAAAACGCGAACTCTTTTAAACTAATTAAAACCGGCGACGGTTTCAGCGCCTCAGAATTTAATACCGATTACCAAGGGTTATTTTATGAAAAAACATTCAGAGACGAAGGTGACAATGTCCAAATTCTCTATTATCAAAACTACGATACCGCCAATTTAATCAGTCAAATCATCGACGGAGAGGGGATAAGAGTCGTCGACATAAGTAGCGGTGACAATTTGCCGAATAAAT
>JAJYIX010000012.1 GCA_021789865.1 bacterium | reverse complement strand
TCCGATCTTGCCTGAGTTTTTTGAGCATCGCCGTTTTGATATTTTTCCTTCAATTTTTCAAAATCCAGCGGAGTATGATTATTTCTTTTTTTAACCTCCGAGGTTTTCCCGCCTCGCTCTTCAACTTCGGCAGTTCCATCGCCGGTTTGTTTGTCAAATGCCGATAATGGATTGATCGTTTGGGCAACTGCCTTGATAGTCTTCTTGCCAGTTGACATCCCAAGTTCCGCAAGCTGTTCAAATGTATCATCCCAAAATTTACCTTTTGCCATATTTAGTCAATAATATCTTTAAAGACTCACCTATCCTATTCCCAGCATTGCCTTTGCTTTTTCGCTCATTTTATCCATGCTCCATGGCGGATCAAATGTCAAATCTATATTGATGTCTTCCTCCCGAATTCCAAGCTCGCCCAATTTATTCTTGATTTCTCCGTCTATGAGGGATATCAAAGGACAACCGATAGTCGTCAAAGTCATCGTTATTTCGACCTTATCTTTTTTTGCCTTTACTCCATATATCAATCCGAGATCGACGATCGAAATATTTAATTCCGGATCAAGGACTTCGGCCAGTTTTTTCATAATAGTCTTATCGTCCAGTTTCATAGTAAATACAGTATAACAACTGATATAATGGGTTTTATACCGAGTTCAAAAATAAATTTTTAAAAATATAATTAATTTTTTATATGAATAACTATAAAGTACGTTTCGTTCCATTGGGGGGAATCGTCGGAGTGACAAAAAATATGTATCTTTACGAACTTTATGAAAGTTTAGGGTCAAACATTCGAAATTATGTCCTTAAAGACATATTGATTGTCGATTGTGGAATCGGTTTTCCCCAGGAGAAAGAGCTTGGGGTCGATTTTGTCATTCCGGATATAACCTACCTTCAGGATAAACTGGACAAAGTGAGGGCGATCCTCTTAACTCACGGTCATGAAGACCATATCGGAGCTTTACCGTATCTTTATGATAAATTGAATCGACCAAAAATCTACGCCAGCAAACTGACTTCAGTCTTTGTGGAAAGTAAATTTAAGGAAAAAAATGAACCGGTGGTGGTCAATCGTGTCGATTTTAACAAAACATATGAATTCGGAGGTTTTCGAGCATATTTTGTCAAGGTTACCCATTCGATTCCTGATACGACCCACATCGTCATCAACTCCCCGATCGGAACTTTTTATCACGGCTCCGATTTTAAACTAGACTTGACTCCACCCTATGGGGATCCGCCAGACTTTTATAAAATCGTTAAGGCTGGTCATGACGGGATATTGGCTCTAATGTCCGACTGTCTTGGCTCAGAAAGACCCGGCTTGACGCTTTCCGAGGCAATCGTTGGTTCGACATTCGAGGAAACGATGAGGCGTACCAAAGGTAAATTTATAATGACGACCTTTTCGTCGAACATATCGAGAATCAGACAATGCGTCGAGGCAGCGGTAAAGTTCAACCGTCGAATCGTTTTCTTGGGCAGATCAATGCGCCAAGCGAATAAATTGGCCGCCGATATCGGTTACTTGCCGATACCAAAAAATTTTTTAATACCTGAAGAAGACATTGCAAAGATGGATCCGGGCAGAGTTTGCATAATCGCCGCCGGTAGCCAAGGCCAGTACGGAAGCGCATTGTCGAAATTGGCCGATAAGCAAAATCCGAACATAAAAATAAAATCCGGCGATAAAGTAATCTTTTCGTCCGACCCGATTCCGGGCAACGAAAATGAGGTTTATTCCCTTATCGAAACACTCGTTTCCCAAGGGGCCGATGTCGTCTATTCGGACATTGCCGACCAACTTCACTCATCGGGTCACGGCAATCAAGAAGACCTGAAGTTCCTGATACGATTTACGAACCCGAAATTTTTTGCCCCCGTCGGCGGAACCGTTCGCCATCAAAAACAGTATCAAAAATTAGTCGAAGAGCTTGGCGGAAAGCAAAACCAAGTTTTCACTCTCAAGGAAGGTGAAACAATTTGGTTTATGCGGGGAACGGCACAACTCGGCGAATCTATAGATACAAAGAATATATATGTTGACGCTTATGGAGTCGGTGACGTCGGCAACGTTGTCCTAAGAGCCAGAAAAACGATATCTTCGGAAGGAGTTGTTTTTGCCTTTTTGGTGACCGATAATCGTGGTTATTTGGCGGTCAGACCGAAGATTGTGTCGAAAGGATTTGTTTTTGAAAAAGAAGAAAAATATCTTAACGAAAACGCCGTAAAAATTGTGGAAAAGATAATGAAACCAAAAGGCCAAGAAATATTTGATTTAATCAAAATTAAAAGAAGGGCCATCGACGGTCTGGAAGAGTTCTTTTTTAAAGAAAAAGGCCGAAGGCCGCTCATCGTTGTCGAGACGATACAACTGTAAAATTTGCATTCATTTGATGACTATTATTTATTAGCAGATTATAGATCGAATGTCCTCGCTCCCAAATAACTTAAGAAAAATATCGTTGTTCCTCGAAAGATTGCCTGGCATTGGCGAAAAGACCGCCAATCGATTGGCGCTGTACTTTTTGAGGATTCCGGAAGAAGATTTGAAAGAATTCGCCGAAAATATATCTCATCTGAAGGAAAGGACTAAGTTTTGCAAAAACTGTTTTAACCTTACCGAAAATGAACTTTGCGAAATTTGTTCCGATCCTAAAAGAGATCAACTGACGATTACGGTAATCGAAACCCCGATTGATCTACTCTCCTTCGAAACGGGTAATATTTATCAAGGCGTCTATCACGTCCTTCAAGGTAAAATTGACCCGTTAAATCATGTCGGACCAGATGATATAAAGATAAACGAGTTAATTCAAAGGGTCAATAAGTTGACAGGTCTAAAAGAAATAATTCTTGCGACCAATCCCGATATGGAAGGCGAAGCCACGGCGACGTACATAAAAAATAAATTGGAACAGCTTAGAAAGTCAACGGGTACGCGGATTGGTGAATTCAAAGTAACGCGTTTGGCTTACGGATTGCCCATAGGCGGTAATCTTGAGTATGCCGACTACATGACTTTAAAAAAAGCGATTGATGGTCGCAATAAGTTTTAGGGTGTTTTTATAGTTTTTTAATCAGTCACCCGCAAAAGCAATTCAAAACACCCAGGACAACCCCCTTTTTATATTCAAAGCTTTTTTATTTCTTCGGCAATTAGGGGAGCAATGGAGATTTCGCGAAGTTGGCGAAAACGTTGATCCGGCCTTAGAGCGATCGAGTTGCTCATAAATATTTTTTCAATTTTGCCTTTTTTTAAAATATCTGCCGCTCCAGGTGAAAAATCATGATGAACTATGCAAGCAAGAACTCTTTTGGCGCCTCGTTTTAAGCAAAAATCTGCGGCATGGACAAGCGTACCACCCGATGTTATGATGTCGTCGACGATTATGCAGGTTTTGTTGCGTACTTTTCCGTACAAATTGAGAGCTTTCGATTGATGGGGAACATTGAGGTTTCGTCTTTTTTCGATGACAGCGATGTCGACTTTGTTGGTGTGAAAAAAATTCTCGGCAAATATTTGCGCTCTTTCAACGCCACCTTGGTCGGGAGAAACTATAGCTACCTCTTCGGTATTCTTGTGGTTTTTCAGATAATGAGCAACCTCGCGGCCGAGGATGGAAAAACCGTTGAGGTTCTTAAAAGATATCGAAAAGACCCCTTCGGTACCCTCGTCGTGAAGATTGATTGCGAAAACTTGATCGAAACCGATATTTTCTAAAAATCTTATGACGACATTGACCGATACCGATTCCCCGGGCCGATGCTCACGATTTTGTCGGGCATAACCGAAATACGGGATAACGGCAATAATCTTTTTTGCCTCTCCCCGTTTTAAGGCATCGGCAAAAAAGAACAGTTCCATCAGATGCGTATCGGTCGGGTTGGCGGTTGGCTGGATAACGACGCAGATTTTGTCTTTGACACTTTCATTTATCGTCACTTTAACCTCAGAATTGGCGAATCTGACGACTTCCGATTTTGAAAGAGGAATTTTGAGCAGTCTGATTACCTGTTCGGTCAAAAGCGGGTTGGCCGAGCCCGAAAATATTTTGATTTGATTGGTATTCATTTCGTTATTGTTGGTTTAAGATCACTTTCCCTGTTGTGACGAGATTTCGATAAGTTTTCGCGCCGCCAACTCCTGAGTTTTCTTGACGGCTTCATTGACCGCTTCGGCAATTCTGTTTTCGACAATACCGTCGACTTCGATGGATTCTATGACCTGATCCCCGCGAAGAGTGACTTTGACCCCATTTTTTTCAACGACGACCTGTTCTTGCTGAAGAGCGGCCTGCATTTTTTGAGCTTGTTGCTGAAGTTTCTGTAAATCACCGAGTCCTGATAACGGATTGAACATAATAATTTAGTTTAAAGGTAACCCTCAAACTTTGAACTTTTAAACTTTTTAACTTTTATCATTGTAGAACTCTGTGATTGCTATTTCAAGTGGCAACGATTCAACCGGGGTATTTTTCTGCATTTTATATGCCTCAAGCAAAAGTTTGATCAGACGCGATATTTCTTTCGAAGTCAATTTTGTTGTCAATTTTTTGTCTTCGTATACGCCTTTTTTAATTAGTAGCAGATCGTGAAGAACGGCGAGCATCGATTCTATGAGTATTTTAAAATCTCCGCCTGTTCCGGAGAATTCGGCAATCCAAGAAAAGGATCTTTTTTCGTCGCCTTCTTCAATTGTTTTCAACAGGTCGTTACGACCTAAAGTCCCGATGAACTTTTCAACTCCTTCCGGCGTAGCAATTTTTTGGATGATGATTTCTTCGAATATTTTTGCCGCGTCTCGAAACGAATCGTCGCTATGAGCCGCAATTAAGGATAAAATCGATTGATCGATTTTGATTTTTTCCGAGTCGGCGATTCTTTTGAGCATCGTTTCGATATCCGAATGATTTGCCTTGCCAAAATTGACTTTGATGCAACGTGAAATAATCGTTTTGGGAAGTTTTTCAGGATTGGTGGTTGCTAAAATAAAGATAGCGCTTTTGGGGGGCTCTTCCAAAGTCTTCAAAAGGGCGTTGAACCCGTCGGGCGTAATCATGTGGGCCTCGTCGATTATAAAGACGCGGTACCGTCCGGCCATGGGTAGAAATGCCGTTTCTTTAATCAGATTTTTTACTTCCTCGATTCCACGATTGGATGCGGCGTCCATCTCGATAACATCGGTAAACGATGAATTATCGATAGCAAGGCAATTATCGCAAACGTTGCAGGGTTCAAGACCATTGCCCTCTCCGGCATACTTGTTTTTTAAACAGTTTACGGCCTTGGCAAAGATTCGTGCCGTCGAGGTCTTACCGGTACCCTTTTGACCGACGAAAAGCAACGCATGGGGCATGTCAGCGGCAGATAGAATTTTTTTAACGAAGTCCTTGACACGACTATTATCTATTTCGCTGATTGTTTTTGGTCGGTACTTGAGATAATACATATTTAGCCCATAAAGTCCTTAAAGTTCTTAAAGTTTGTAAGGGACTATTTTGTTAAGTTGTTAACACCGTGCTTGATCAATTCTACGATCATCGTTTCAACCTTTCGATTTCGTTCGGCTGCCAAAAGTACGGCTTGTGGATAACAAATGATGATCTCGCCGGTATTTTCATTTGGATACGCAAAAGTAAGTACGGGCAAAGCAACGTCTTCTTTTTTATAAGAATTGGCCAGGTCCCTCATTTTGTTTCTACCGACAAAAACGAGATTGACCGTTATATCCGGTCTGAGCGAGGAGGCTGATATAGAATCCGTGGCAGCTTTCTTAAGATTGGCCCGATTGACTTTGTATCTGGACGAGGAAATGATGTTGATCATATTCTCCTGAATTTTCTATGACGATTTTTCATTCGTTCCTTTTCTTCCTCTTTCCTCTTCAGAGAAGGCTTTTTATAAAACTGCCTCTTTTTGAGGGTGTTGACGATATCCTCATCCATAAAAGTCCTGCCGAATTTTCTAAACAATGAATCTTTCGATTCGCCTTTTTTTTTGGTAATCACGACCATCTTAAATTTACGCCTCCCCCCTATATAATTCAAAATTCTAAATCTCAAGTCTCAAGCCGCACACAAACTCCAAACACTAAACTATAAATCCTAAGAAATATCATAGAACTTAGGATTTATTTTATTATATACTCTTGATGATTTCAATTAATCTTTTAGTAGTAATAGGAGAAGCAATAAAATTGGGATTTTTTGAGGAGGAATTTAAAAGCATATTGCCCGAGGCGTGAAAAAACCATGTTCCTTTTTTATCCTCTTTCACAATCTTATCGTGAAGTTTTTTTAAGTCGTATTTTTTTCCGGGGAGAGTTTTGATCCGAAGATTTCCTTTTTCCGGATTTTTTTTGGCAACCAATTCAAAACCGCTTTTAAGGGCGAGTTTCATAGTTTCTTCGTTTTTGCTTTCTAAGACCAACGTCCTTCCCCAGTTGGATTGGAAGACGTATCCTTTTTTTATTTCCTCTTCGGCCTGAATTTTTTTTAAGAAAATGATGAAAAGAGAATCCAATTCAATAAAAACATGTTCCAGTATTTTCAGATCGT
Organism: bacterium; assembly: GCA_021789865.1. Lineage (GTDB taxonomy): Bacteria > Patescibacteriota > Microgenomatia > UBA1406 > GWC2-37-13 > GWC2-37-13. Next base: position 17,950 of record JAJYIX010000012.1, on the reverse strand, counting down.
CGTGAATAATATTCTTCATTCCCGCCTCGATGATTTTATGGATCATGAATTCATATCGGTCGGCGTTTGGCTCGGGATAGCTGCTTTCCATAAAATGATCAAATTCATTAACTTGTCTGGTAATTCTTTCCAGAGTTTTTGCATATTTTAGTTTCAAAAATCCTTGAATTTTCAAATACTCAAATACCTTCAATGAGGCACAGGTGTAGTCATTGTTTTGGTGGTGGTCGAATTTTCCGAATCCGGTGTCGACATGGATGATATCGGGGTTAGAATCAACCGGCATGTCTTCATAGGTCTTTCCTGCGGCAACAAAGCGCATCTCAGCTTGCGAAAAACCGGGCATGAAACGGGCAACCAACCAACTGGCGCATATCGAATCGATGTCAGGAGAAAAATGGGAAACGATGATTTTCATAAAAAATTGGAAACATCAAAGAACAAATATTAAAATAACGGAACAACATTGTTTTTCATTCGTTATTCAATATTCGTAAGAAGTTCCGTTAAATCTAATAGTTTCATCTCTTTTTGTCCTCGCTTTTTCATTTCAATTTTGTCACCGGTTCGTTTCGACACAACCAAGCGATAAGGAATCCCGATAAGATCGGCGTCGGAAAATTTTTCTCCGGCCGTTGTCTCCTCACGATCGTCAAAAAGCACCTCAATACCATTTTCTTCCAGGGTTTTATAAACTTTACGGACTCTCTGCTTTATGGACTCGTCTTTCATATCCAATCCGATCAGGTGAACTTTATACGGGGCGACGGACTCGGGCCAAATGATACCCCTGTCATCGTGATATTTCTCAACAATTATGCCCATTAGGCGGCTCGATCCAATTCCATAACAGCCCATATATATGGGTTTGCTTTGGCCGTCTTTATCTATGAATTTGTAGTTAAATGCTTCTGAAAATTTCGTATAGAGAGGAAAAATATTCCCCACTTCAGATGCTTTCATAACTTCATATACTTCGTTTGTCTCCGGGCTGGAATCCCCTTCTTTAGCAATCTTAATGTCATAGAATTTTTCGGGCTGTGGTATGTCGCGACCAAAATTTACGTTTATGCTATGATAATGAGTTTTGTTTGCTCCAGTCTCAAAGTTAGTTCTGTTGGCGACCGATTCATCTAAATAAAGGGCTACATTTTCCGGAAGACCCAATATGCCCGCATACCCAACTTCGGCTTTTGTTACTTTTTTGACAGTCTCCGCGGATGCCAATTTCAAGGCCTTACAGCCAACTATTTTCCTCAATTTGTCTTCATTCACGTCATACCCTCCCCGAACTGCCGCGGCAATGACACGGTTATCGTCAGTTTCAAATATCAAAGTTTTGGTGGTTTTTTCTACCGGTATTTTTAAATATTGCGCCAGCTCCTCGACACCAATAATTCCTTTACCAAGGACGTCTTTCCTCGGGAGAATTTTTTCATCATGATATTTAACAACTGGTGCTTTACTTGGAGCAACTTCTCGGTTGTAGTAAATATTTTTCTTTTTATCAAAAAATAAAATATCTTCGCCGGTATCACAAATAGTTTGAAACTCATGAGAATAGTCATCCGTGAATGACCCACCAGAAGCGAAGGCAATCACAGTATCTTTTCCAAGACCCAAGCGTTTAAATACTCTCGTATATACTTCCTTTGATTTTTCATAGTATTTTTTTAGGTCTTCGGCGCTAGTGTGAAAACTGTATAAGTCTTTCATTCGGAATTCTCTGCCTCTCAAGAGACCAGATTTTACTCGCGGTTCATTTCGGAACTTAGTTTGTATTTGATAAACCGCAAAAGGAAAGTCCTTGTAACTGGTAAAAAACTTTTGTGCTAAAGGAGTGACGACCTCTTCATGGGTAGGATTAAGAACGTATTCGGTATCGTTTTTTGCCAATGCAAATTTGTTGGCCGGAGTAGTCTTCATCAAAATATCAACCGTATCAAATCGGCCGGTTTGTTGCCACAATGATATCGGAGTAATTGAGGGCATGAAAACCTCACTTCCAATCGTATTCATTTCCTCTCTTATAATATTTTCTATTTTTGTCAACACTCTTATTCCGAGTGTTAAATATGTATAAGTTCCAGCCATGACCTGGTCAATGTATCCGGCTTTTTGAAGGAGAGTAGCATTTATCGAGTTGTATTCTTTGACAATTTTTTTGGTCTTGCCAAACATTTTTGAATAAAGCATATGTACTTAAAAACTTTTATATTAAAAAAACCCCGCCCCAACCAATCAAGATATGATTGGCAAGGACGAGGTCTCTCGTGGTACCACCTTGCTTACTTCTTATTTCTTAATTTATACGGTTTTTTCCGTCGTACTCATCGTACGCAGCTTTGTCTGGCGGGAAACCAAACTAATCACGCTTTATGTGATCATTATATCAGGAAAGATAAGATATTTGTCAATAAGACAACGTGTAGTCACTTCGTGACGTAAAATCGCTGAAGTTTCAATGAGCGAAGAAAGTTTCCGTCGGATCTATAAACAAACAGTATATAGTCGTTTTTATATCGTCATAATAACGATATTTGATAGTATTGTGGCATATAGTCCATAGACAAGCTCACTTTAATGTTTTAAAACATTAAAGTTGATAATTAGTGAACAACGTTATTTTAATTTAGTTTTTTGATAACGATTTTCGTGATCGCCTGTGGAGTAATATACGAAGTATCAATCACTAAATCGTAATTTTTTTCATTCAAAAACTCGTCGGCTTTTATATGATGAATTTCCAGAATCTTGTCAAACCAGTTTTTTTGTCTTTCTTCAACTTTAATCATCGCTTCTTTTTCGGAAAGATTTTCCCTTTTCGCGTAGCGGCGGTATCTTATTTTGTCATCGCATATCAGAAGCACCCTCAGGACGTCTTTTTGTCCGTTTGCCGATAATCTAGACATCCAACCATCGACAATCAAGTTATTATCTTCCTTCAACATTAGAGCAACTTCACCGTCTATTTTTTTAGTCAACGCCTCATTTTGTTCTTCGGCCTTTTCCAAAGTTAAATTTTCCATTAGAACATATTTACGAAAAACTTTACCCGTCAAGTAAGTCGGCCAGGAAAGTTTTTTAGCCAAGTTTTCAAGAAGAGTCGTCTTACCGGTACAAATCTTCCCAGATATTGTGATCTTTTTGAATCGCATTTATTTGTGTTTGAACCCGAGCCGATCAAGAACCTTACCGACGGTCTCCATCGGTCCGGAATTATACGTATCAATGACCAAATTGAAGTATTTAGGATCCCAGAAGTCAAAATCTCCATAAAGTTTTTTCCACTTGGATATATTTTCTTTTTCACGTTGTTTGATCCATTTTTTTGCTTCATCGATCGATAAATTGTCCCGGTTCACGACCCGATCGACCCGGACGTCGTCGCTACTGCATACAAGCAATACTCTGAATATATCATGTATTTCCCGTCCCATAAAACCCGAAAGCCAAGCTTCATAGACAATATTTTTTTCATGTCCAAGCATTTTGGCCGTCATGTCCTCCATTGATTTTTCATGGCGATCACTCCGCGATGAAGCTCCTTGCATATTCTGATTTATACCGTGAGTTTCGTCAAATTTCCTTTGAAGCGCTCCTATGTTTACGTACTGCCAGTCCAAAACCGACGAAAGATTGCGGGCTAAAGTAGAAGTCCCCACGGCGATTTTACCCGATACGGTGACGATCCGATACTTACTCTTAAAGGCGACCATGAATTATTATACAACAAATTTAATCTTTCAACACAAATTCATTTATATATATTTATTACGTCGTGGATAGATATGACGACAGCCAAAGCTATCAATATAAAGAAGCCGATAAGATTCGTATACTTTTCCAAATTTTCGTTGGCTCTTTTACCGGTCAACCATTCATAAAGGACAAACACCATTCTTCCGCCGTCCAAAGCCGGAAAAGGCAAAATGTTGACAATCGCCAAATTAAAAGACAATAAAGCGACAAGCTTGAGAACGGCGTTTTTTCCAAACTTTATCGCCTGACCGGTAAATCGGGCGATCCCAATCGGGCCGGCAATATCGGCGCTTGGCTTATGAAGCGTCAACAACTGGACAACGGTGTGGGAAAGTTCAATGACGATATTTTTCGTGATGTTCCAAGATTCGTATAGACCGTAGAAAGGCGCCTGATACCAGGGATATTTTCTTTCCATATATGAGGTAATGGCGATTCCTAAAGCTCCTTGGCCGGATGGTGGGTTAATTCTCGGAACCACTCCCACCTCGATTTGTTTTTGATTTCTTTCTATCGTTAGAATAATTTTTTTTCCAGCGAATTTTTGTGCTTCTGAGACCATATCGGCCGTATTTTTCAAGACAATCTTTCCGGCCCCGGGGACGTCAGGTCTAAGGCTCTTCACGACGTCGCCGCTTCGGAGTCCGGCGGCCTTTGCGGGTGAACCGTTGATGACTTGGTCGACGATAACTTTATTTGTCGGAACCGGTACGCCTTGGGTGAAAAGGAAAGAAATCAAAATCCATCCTAAAAGAAAGTTATTGACGACTCCGGCAAAAATCACTAAGGCTTTTTGCCACGGCTTCTTGTTTACGAATGCTTTTTTGCTTAGCGATTTGTTCTTTAATTCGTGATATTCTTCGCCATACAGCCTGACAAATCCCCCAAGCGGTATCCAGTTTAGACTGTACAAAGTCTCGCCAATTTTTTTCCCGAAAATTCTGGGCGGCAGTCCAAAACCAAACTCTTCCACTTTAATTCCTTGTTTTTTAGCGGCCAGAAAATGTCCAAATTCATGGACAAGGACAAGCACGGCGAGAATGACTATAAATACGATTACTTCCATAATGAGTCTATAAAGTCCTTAAAGTCCGTATGGTCCGGAAAATAAATAAATTTATTAATCGTTCGATCCGCTATTTTCTTATTCGAATTTATTGATTTATATAGCAAATCTATTCATCGGGAATTTTTTTTAGACATCGATCGCGAATATTATATTTCTCTTATTTCCGCTTCTTTTTTATCCCTTACCGATTGAATTTCCTCCATGAAGCTTTGGCTTTTTTCGTCTATTTCTTTTTCGATTCGGAATTTTTCATCTTCGGAAATTTCCTTTTTCTCAAAACTATTCTTTAAGTTTTTTCGGAAATTATCCCTTTGCAATCTGATTTGAACTTTTTTTTCCTCTACTTTTTCCCCAACAAGCTTAATATACTTTTCTCTCTGCTCTTCGGACAAAGGAGGAATCCTCAAAATTATCCGTTGGCCTTGGACAACGGGAGAAATTCCGATTGGAGATTTTAGGATGGCTTTCTCTATGTCCTGGATTGTGCCGGGATCGAATGGATTAACGACCAACGCCGACGGGCCATCGGTGACGATTGTCGCCAGTTCCATCAGTCTGAGTTTTGTCGATCCTCCATACGCCTCAACGACAAGATTCTCTATTAAAGACGGGCTGGAACGACCGGTGCGGATAGATTTCAAATCTTCTTTGAGAAAATTTACTATCTTAAGGCAACTATTTTTGAAGTCAGAAGTAGGATCCATTGTTATTTCTATTATTCTACTATATTTCCCAGCGGATTGTTTTAATAACTTTGATGTTTTCGCCAAATTTTAAAATAGCTTCCTTAAGAAGATCGGAAATTTTTTTGCTCGGGTCCCTTATGTACTCCTGTTTTTCAAATTCGGGGATCGTCTTGGCATCGATTGAAGCAGCCTGCATCGCCAGCTCCTGACCTAAAAGTTGGAATTCCTTGTTGGCCGAGACAAAGTCCGTCTCACAGCCAAGTTCGATCATCGAAGCGATTTTTTTATTATGATGAACGTAGGAAAATATTGCTCCGGCGGCTATTTTCCTTTCACTTTTATCTTTAGCCTTGTCGGCGCCCCATTTATTTAACAGAATTTTTGACTTATCGATGTCGTTGCCCGTTTCTTCTAAAGCCTTTTTGCAAAGGGAAAATGATACCCCAGTATCTTCACGAAGTTGTTTTAGTTTTTTTATGTCGTACATAATTAAAAAAATCTAAATGACAAAATCCAAATTTCAAATATTTTTATTTGGATTTAGGATTTGCTTTGTCATTCGACGCTTGAGCTTTGGACTTCGAATAAGTTTCTATTATCTCTTTCACAAAATACTCGATCGACGTTGCCGAATCGTCGTTGCCCGGGATTGGATAGTCGACAATATCGGGATCAACATTGGTGTCAGCTATTGCGACTATTGGCAGCTTCATTTCGGTAGATTCTTTTACGGCGTTTTTTTCTTTTTTGATATCGACCACAAATATAAAATCGGGAATTTTCCTCATCATCTCAATTCCGCCGTAAAATCTCTCGAGTTTATTCAGTTCCTTTTGAAGATTTACTTGTTCGTGTTTTACATACTTGGACCATTCACCCTTGTCCTTCGCTTCTTTCATTGCTGTCAATTTTTTCACGTTTTTTGAAATCATATCAAAATTGGTTAGAAGTCCGGCCGGCCACTTTAAAGTAATGAAAGGAATTAACTTTTCTTTGCAAAGTTTGGCGATAAAAGCGGTGCTCACTTTTTTGGTGGCGACGACCAACATTGTCTTATCGGCCTCGGCCTCCTTTTTGACGAATTCTTTGGCCTTTTCAAAAAGCGGTACCGTCTTTGTCAGATCGATTATCGAAACGCCGTTTTCAACAGAGTATATATATTTTTTTGCCTTTGGATGGACCCGATTGGTTTTATGACCAAGGTGGCTTCCGGCTTCGAAAAGCTCGGCAACTTTTTTGTCTAAATTAGATGTCATAACTTTTTATTCTATCAGCAGGATAGGATTTTTGCAATTGAAAATATCCTAGATCTTAAGTGTTTTTAAAAAATTTCTGAAGTCGCCATTCATTTCCTTGTGTTCGAGAGCGAACTCGATGACGGTCTTTAGGTACTCGAATTTGTTGCCGGTATCATAATATCGGCCATTTTCGATGACAACCGTATAAATCGGAACTCCCTCATTTTTTAATAAGTTGATAGCATCGACGAGCCATATCTCACCACCTTTTCCCGGCTTGACCCTTTTAAGGGCCGAAAAAATGTCCGGGGGTAAAATGTAACCGCCGTGAGTCGCGATGTCAGAAGGGGCTTCCTCCGGGGTCGGCTTTTCGACAATACGATTGATTTTGTAGACATTATTCTCGACGTGAGTCAGGTCGGCGATCCCATATCGTTTCAAATCTTCTTTTTTTTCTATTTTCACTCCGGATATGACGACGCCACCAAATTTTTCGTAGACCTTGATCATTTGTTTCAGTCGTGGCGGTTTTGAGTAAATAAATTCATCCCCCCACAGTACAGCGAACGGTTCGTTTTCGATGACGGGCTCTGCGGTCAGGACAGGAATACCGTTCCCGTAAGGTCCTTTTTGTCTTATGTAAACGAAGTTGGCCATTCTGGCGATTCTTTCAATTTCTTTCAAAAGAGCCTCTTTTTTACCCTCAATGAGGTTTTTTACTAAATCTTCGGAAGGTGCGTCGAAGTGATCCTCGATCGCCCGTTTATTGGATCCCGTAATGATGATGACGTTTTCAATACCGGAATCAATAGCCTCCTCAACCACGTATTGAATGACTGGTTTATCGACGATCGGGAGCATCTCTTTGGGCATCGCTTTGGTCTGCGGTAAAAAGCGGGTGCCGAAACCAGCGGCAGGTATGACAACTTTGGAAATTTTTTTCATATGTATATATAGTTATTATTTAAATTCTATATCGGCTTTCTGTTGAAGTTGAATCTGCGAATCGACCGAGGCTGTTATTATAGCATGACCCGGGCTACCGGCGACGATATCGAAACTGGCCAGGCCAGACTTGTCGGTAGCGGTTACCGGCGGGTCGATCGTACCAAGTGAAGTCGACAAAGTCACTTGCTTGTTTTCGAGCGGTAACCCTTTGGAATTTCTGACGAACACGTTGATTTGAACTTTGCTTTTACCGTCGGCAACCTGTGTATTCGGCCAGTAATACATAAGGGACATGGAAGATGACGGGACCGATTCTTCCTTGGCGCGGGCGAAGCTTGCGATCTGGGTATTGAAAACCGTATAGGTAAAAAACATCCCGACCGCCAGGAAAAAAACCAACATCAGACTGACGAATTTCTTATCCATATCCTTAAGGCAATAATAACAATCAATTTTGACAATGTCAAATCACAGCAAGCTTATATGTATTTTTTTTGTTTGAGGAGGGAGATGATTTTTTGGTGTATTTCCGCTGGCGGAAGTATTTGACCGTCTTTTGTACAGTCTATCCTGACCCAATGCCGGTATTTTTTTGAAAGCTCAAGGTAAGTCGTCGCGACTTTTTTGAGGTAGTCAACGTCACTTTCATGGATGTCCTTTTTTCCTTTTAAATACGCCTGTTTGCCCTTTTCCGCCAATAATTTCTGCGATATCTGATAAGGAACGTTCAAAAAAATGACCAAGTTTTCTTTGGGGATTTTATGAGCTTTGTATTCCATTTCGTAAAGCCACTTCAAAAATCTTTCCCTTTCTTTACGATCGGCAAATTTTGCTCCTTGATGAGCCATCGATGAAGTCGCATAACGGTTGGCGATGACCAAACCTCCACGACCAAGAAAATCTTCGACTTCCTCGCGGATCGAAGCCCGGTCAACGGCATAGGCTAATGAGGCCAGATATGGCGAAACTTCCTTAATGTTGCCGAACTCACCTCGCAAAAGTTTTGCGACCGTTCGTCCGTGGAAAGAAGCGTAATATTGGGGAAAATCGATGTATTTGTAAGGGATTAACGATTCCTTCAGATAATCGATTAAAAGCTTTGCTTGGACTGTTTTACCAGAACCATCTCCCCCCTCAAGAACAATAAGTTTACCTTTTCTTTTCTTCAAGCCGGCTACGTAAGTGACGAAATTCTTAAGGATATACGGAAGCTTCTCAAAATTGTATCTTTCTAGAAAAAAATTATCGGCGGTATTCCCTTCAAGAATCGGGGAAATTTTGTTCTCGGCGTCTTTGTAGACGATTCCGAGAACGGGCTTTCCGTTTTCAAGAGCGAATATTATTTCTCCTCCGACGCCATGAGACGGTCGACTTATCTCGGCCACGACACAATCGGCTTCTTTGATCCGTTCGATTTCGCGCTCGTATATTTTCTTTTTGTTAACTTTTTTATCTTCATTTAGCAGTTTTCGACTTATAATTTGCTCGCCCGATATTATGTGGCATCCAAGCGCCCGAAGGGCGCCAATTGTCTTTTCGTAGTTTTCGATATATTGACCGTCAAAAGAAGTCGAAGCGGTAAAGTATACATTGATCATAAATTTCCGTTAGTATAGCACAAATCAACCCTGGTTTATAAATTTATTTTCTTTTCTTCCTGGTGTGTCGGGTCCAATAAAATTTTAGCAATTTTATCCTCTATTGCTTGACGGATTTTTCTGTCGAGATCCCGGGCTCCGAAACGTAAATCGCAGTCTTTTTCAACAATTTCCTCGATCGTCTTATCCGAGACGCTAATATCCATCTTATAAGCCTTGGCGATATCGTCGATAATATTTCGTGACAATTTGAAAGCAATTTTCCGTAAGGCATTTTTTTCAAGTTTTTTGAAGACGACGACTCCGTCGAACCGGTTGATGAATTCCGGTGAAAAAATATTTTTTTCCAATACATAGTCTATTACCTGGGACTCATTGATGTTGCCGGCCTGTTCGTAAATGTATTTGGAAGCAGCATTTGAAGTGGCCACGATAAACAGATTTTTGCAATCTACCCTTTTACCGGTGCTGTCGGTAAAATATCCTTCGTCAAAAATCGTCAAAAATATATTGAGCAAATTTTTATTGGCTTTTTCCAATTCGTCCAAAAGAAGAACACCGTATGGATTTTCCCGAATGGCTGAAGATAAAAGGCCCGGTTCGTGATAGTCCGAGTCTCCTAATAATTTATCGATATCCCGACTGGTCTGGTAAAGGGACATATCGAATCTGATGAGTTTTTTGTCATCTTCATCAAAAAAAATCCTTCCTAGCGATTTTGCCAACTCGGTTTTACCGACTCCAGTTGGGCCCAAAAAAAGAAAACTGGCCAGTGGTTTTTTCCTTTTTCCCAGAAGCAAGAAAGCTCGCCGTAAAGAAGCGGAAAGTGCCGAAATAGCCTCCTCCTGATCGAAGATTGATTCGCCAAGAATTTTTTCGAGAGAAATAAGTTTATTTTTAATTTTTTCATCGATCAAAATGGGAATCCTGGATTCTGCACTTAGAGCATCATCAACGTCTTTTGGCGTAACCAAATTACGTCCCCGCGATTTTGTCAATACGCAACTTTTATCGAGAAGGTCGACGGCTTTTTCCGGGAAAGGGATATAGGTAATGTAGTAGTCGCTTTTTTCAACGACTTCGATGATGGACTCATAGGGAATGCTAATTTGTTCGTTCTTTTCAAATGTCAGAGCCGCGTTTTCAAGGATGTCGATCGATTCGGCTTTTGTTGTCTCGACCACCTCGACCTTTTCAAAAAGCTTATTGATTTTTTCATTTTGAAATACGGTTTTTTCAAATAACGCCGGTGTCGTCGTTCCGATGACCGACAATCGATTGCTTAATATATACTTTTCCAACGAAGGGCCAAAATTGACGTACCGATCAAAGTTGTCGATGAAAAGAATGATATTACCGGCGTCGAAAGCTTCTTTTATCAGAGTTTCAAAAAAATTTTCTCTTTGTTCACCGTCGACATATTCGTTAAGAATTTTTTCCATGTTAAGTTTCAATATCCGTTTATATATCAAATTGACATTGGTATTGCCGACAAATATTCTTTTGGCGACGGCATCTATTATCGTATGTTTGCCGACCCCTTCTTCACCGACTATGATCAAGTTGGCTTTTTCTTCTTTAGCGAGGAGGGTCTCTATCTCGTGAATTTCTTTCGAGCGTCCAACGATGTTTTTCATGTGAAAAAGGTAGCTTGGTGTCGCCAAGTCATTTGAAAATTTGTCCAGGGTGGGAGTGTAACCGACCGCCCAGTCACGAGCCAAGGGCGGAATGGAGAATAAATTCTTGGTCGACCACCAGCTTTTATTTTCAAAAGTTTTTTGATAATGATAATCAAACCAGCGGGAGACTGCGCCCGAGTTTACGGCATCAAGCATATGTTTTTTAATAAAATTTTTCCGTTTTGAATCTTTTTTCTCTTCCTCGGTTTTTTGCCACAGGTAATCAACGTAAAAAACGGGTATCAGGAAAAAATAAACCAAAGCGATAAACGGCAGCATAATCATCAGGATTGCCTGAAAAAATATATAAAAAAACAAAATCATGAAGCGCATTAAAGCCCCGATAAACGACGAAATAAAATTAAAAGAAAGCCTGTCTACCAAGGAAGACCAAGAAAATCCGGATTCGTGTTTCCTTAAGGAAAGATTGCGCCAAGGATAAAAAAAAGTCTTCAGAAGACTGTTTATGGAAAAAAAATAAGGTAAAAAAATAAATAAATTAATGACCGCTTCTCCAAAATTCTTGAGCGAATCCTGATAAAAAATAATTAAACTTTTCCGCATAAATTGAGTATAGCCGATTTACAAAAAAAGACAATTATCAACCAGTTTATGGTCAATGAATTTTTTCTTATTTATAACGGGCCATGGCCGTTTCAATGATTTTTTCAAGCAGGTCTGAATAATCTAAACCGTTTTTTTTAGCCGATAAGGGAAACAAATCGTTTTTTTCTGCTTCCGGAGGAGCCAAGGCCGTTGGAGAATTGACATCGAGGACGTATATATTGTTTTTTTGATCCAAACGCACATCAATTCGGCAGTAATCTTTTATATTAAGCGCCTTAAAGCAGTCTAAGGCAATTTTTTCCAATTCTTTTTTTAATTCTAAGGTCAAAACAGCCGGACAAATCGTAAAATTTTCACCATAGGATTCGGTATTCCAGCTGTCAGGCATAAAATGTAATCGACTTTTGGGTATAACGTCATAGTTGATTTCTATAATTGGTAAAACTTTTGGAGGATTGCCGAGCAGTGATATCGTCAATTCGCGACCGTTGATAAACGGTTGAACCAAAGCCGGCTGATGAAATATCGTATTGACCATCGCCACTTGTTTTTTTAGATCTTCGTAATTGAAAACAACACTTTCGGAAGTGATCCCGGCCGAGGTTCCCTGAGCATCGGGTTTAACTAAAAGCGGAAAATCAGTCGCAACTTTTTTTACTGCGTTTGGGGAATTAAAACAATAGGTTTTTGGAGTGCTGATATTATGATACGCAAGAATTTTATACATTGTCGATTTGCTCAAAACAAGAACTTGGGTGAGCGGACCCGAGCCGGTGTAAGGGATACGTAACAACTCAAGTATTGACGGAAAATGCGCGTATCGATCTTCACCGTACACGCCGATGGAATAATTAAATACCAAATCGAGTTTGGATCTAAGTTTGAAAAGCTTCATGTAGGCTTTGTCATTCGCTTCAATTGGGAACACGTGATGATATTTTTGCAAATATTTGATCATGTATTTAATCGTTTTCGGAGAATCGCCGTCAATTTCCAGAGGGCGGTGAAATCTATCAATGTTGTATAAAAATCCGATATTCATATTTTTTCATTATACAAAAATAAGTATTCGGAAAATTAATTTTATCCATGCCGAAAAAATATCACTTGACAAATACATAAAATTATTGATAATGTTGTGAGTCAAGGAACAATGAAAATATCGGCCAAGAAAGTCGGAAAAAAACTTTCTTTAATAACAACAAATACAGACTCATTATCCTCTTTGAAAGTGCGAGAGATCTTTCTTAAATCAATTTAATTGGTGTCTTTCAAATACTATGAAAAAAAAAGAAAAGGTTCATAAAAAAATTAATAAAAAATACGAATATCCCGAGTCGGCGGCAATAATTTTTAGTGACGTGAAGAAAGAATATTTTCCGACGGAAGCTCAATATATCACCGAAAAAGAAGCATTGCATGACGCAAAGTTGATATCGAAGTACTTAAATAAGTTGAAAATTTATACCCATTTGTTCCCCGCCAACGAACTATTGGCAAACCGATTGAGACGATCGAGTCCTGACTTGGCGTTAAATTTGGTTGGTTCGGTCAAAGGAAACGAATATTTGGCCTCTACCGTTCCAGCCCTTTTGGAACTACTGGACGTCCCCTATACCGGTGCCGGCGTGCTTGGAGAATCTCTTTCGTACAACAAGTTTATCATAAAAAAATTATTGCAACAAAACGGCGTACCGGTCCCTAACTATCAGATTTTCAATTCTTTTAATGATCCCATCGACCCGACCCTGAGATATCCGCTGATTTCCAAACTCAATGAAATTCACGGGGCGGTGGAAATTACCAATGATGCCGTTTCCGAAAACGAAAAACACTTACGGGAAAGATTGAAATTTATGATTACGACCTACGACCAGCCGGTTCTAGTAGAAGAATTTATCGTCGGTCGCGAGATCACCGCGATACTATTGGAAGGATTGAACACGAAAGTTTATTTCGGTGAAAAATTATTTAATAAACCCAATACGAAATACGTTTTTGCCAGTTTTGAGGACCAATGGATGCACGACGGGAGCGCTTTTAAATACCAAAAATACGAGGATTCGTTACTTAGGGAATATGTGAAAAGAGCTTTTGAAGTCTGTAAAATGGCCGATTACGGAAAATTTGATATCAGACTGGACTCTTCGGGCAGGTACTATTTTGTCGACGCCAATAGTAATCCGGCGTTTGGTCCGAAAGAGCTGGATTGTGCCATTGCCAACATCCTAGACTTATACGACATATCATTTTTGGAAATTTTGAAAAGATTGCTATTGAACACCTTGAGAGATTCCCAAGGTAAGAAAAAATTACCAATTGTTAAAAACGGAACCGATAATGAAACGACTTAAATCCGTGGCGTATGTATATAACGTCAGGCATTTTTACCCTGATCCCAAAGATTTCAGGAACCAGTTGCAAGGTGATTTTGACGATCCACCAACCATCAAATGGCAAATCGAACATCTGAGGAATTTAGGCTTTAAAGTATATCCTATCGAAGCCGATGAAAAAGCTTATTTTAAATTGTACAAATTAAGAAAAAAAATCGATTTGGTTTTCAATATCGCCGAAGGAAAGCACGGCCAGGATCGCGAACTGCAAATCCCGACGATTCTTGAAATATTAAAAATACCTTATGTCGGTTGCAGTCCGCTCACCCAGGGACTCATTTTGGACAAGGCAAAAGCCAAGGAAATTTTCATCGCCAATGGAATTCCAACCGCTCCATTTCAAATTTTTAAATCAGCAAACGAGAAATTGAAAAAAAATCTCAAGTTTCCACTCATCGTAAAACCGGTTGCGGAGGGATCATCGATGGGGATAACCAACGACAGTGTTGTAAAAAATAGTGTGGAACTGAAGGAAAAAATCGCAAAATTAAGCGCCAGTTTCGGGGAATACATTATGGTAGAACCATTTTTATCGGGTCGGGAATTTTCGGTGGCCATGATCGGCAATCCGCCAAAAATACTCCCAATCGTAGAGCCGGATCATAATCTTTTACCAAAAAATTACCTCCCATTCGATTCTTTGGAAGTAAAATGGTTCTTTGAGGAGCAAGGGCATTCGGATTATCTCACCTGTCCGGCGAAAATAGACGGTAAAATGGACAAAAAACTTAAAGAAATTTGCTTTGCGGTTTGGAAAGCACTCAATATAAGGGATTGGTGCCGACTGGATATAAGATGTGATGAAAAAGGAAATCCGTATGTATTGGAAGTGAACTCTCCCCCGGGTATTATCCCACCGGAAGTCTCAACGACGTCATACTTTCCGTTAACCGCCAGGAAAGCGGGAATGGACTATGAACAAATGCTCTCGGCGATAATCGAAGCGGCCGCAAAAAGGTACGATATCAAAATATAACTCTCGATCTTTTGTTATAATAGAATGGTGTTTCAGGGTGTATAGTTTAATGGTAAAACAGTTCTCTGATAAAGAACAGACCGATAGTTCGATTCTATCTACACCCACCACGATTGACATGGTACGGTGGTCCGCTTCGTGGACCCGCATCCCCTGGACTCGTAGCTCAACGGCTAGAGCATTTGATTTACATTCAAAGGGTTGGGGGTTCGAATCCCTCCGAGTCCACAATCTGCTATAATCACTCTATGATTTATTTCTCCGAAATTTATCATAAAAGAGTCGTCACCGAAGACGACATCGGCGTAGGACAACTTGAGGATCTGATTTTTTTAGCTTCGGATAATCCCATCGTCACCAAACTTGTCGTCAGGTCAGTGACAAATCAAAAACTTATTATTTCAACGGAATATTTAAAGAGGACAAACGGCACCATCGTTCTGGAAAAAGAATATCTAACAACTTACCTCGAAGAGAATGAATTGTATTTGGTAAAAAATTTGCTGGATAAACAAATAATCGATATCAAAGGTAACAAAATCGTTCGCGTCAATGATGTCGCCCTCAACCAGGAAAATGGTCTCACTTTGGCCGGAGTCGACGTCGGTGTCCTGGGCGTGATAAGAAGACTCAGACCGGTCGGCGGAGAAGGTCTTTATAAATTTATCAGATTCTTTAACATAAAGCTGACTTCGCGGTTTTTGTCGTGGGGTGACATCCAGCCTTTGGAACTAATTCGCGGCAAGGTAAAACTGAAAAAAAAGGAGGAAAAATTGGAGAAAGTGAGACCGGAAGATCTGGCCGATTATCTTGAAAAAACCAACGTCATAAACGCCAGAAAATTCTTGAAAATACTAGATACCGAAAAAGCCGCCGAAGTCATTAGCAATCTTAACATCAATTATCAAACAGCGATTTTTAAGCATTTTACTACAGAAAAAGCTGCCAGACTGATATCGTTTATCGATCCGGACGAAGCGGTCGATGTGCTTTTGACTTTGTCTAAAAAGAAACGTGAAGAGATAATGAAAGACTTGGATGAGAAAACAAGGCTTCATATTGGTCGATTGATGGATTTGTCAACTTCCCCGGTCGGAGAACTCATCACGACGGAATATTTATCTGTCGATTCCGAGGATACCGTACGTCGCACCCTGGACCTAGTGAGAAAAGCGACTCAGAATTTTTCGTCGTTGAGCTATGTGTACATAACTAATAAAAAATTTGAACTGGTCGGAGTCGTCAGCCTTCATGAATTATTTTTGCAGGACTTTGAAACGCCACTGTACAAGTTCATGGTTCAAAACGTCATCGTCACCCATTTGACAACACCAATTGAAATCGTCATAAAAAAAATGTTAAAGTATAGGCTTTATGCACTACCGGTCATCAGTGAAGACAAAAAAATCGAAGGGATAATCAACCTCGATGATATTAGTAATTTGATATTAAAAAAATTTACATGAAAAAATTAATCGTTATTGCCGACTGGGCTTCCGACTCGATGAATTTTCAAGAATTCCGCTCCGCCGTCGAGGGTTATGTTGAAAATCCAAACGGAATAAATGTAAACTTTGTGACGTCGACTCCATCGACAATCGATACCGGATATATCCTGAACCAAATTGTGGCGACCGAGGAACGACTAGGTAGACCGATGGAAACGGTAATATTCCAAAACACCGACACGAGGCTAAATCAAAAAAATAAAGCCGACGAAGCCCAAGGTGAAGATTTTTTTATCATCAAATTGAAATCGGGACTTTTGGTATGTGGACCGAATTCAGGTTACGATTTTTCGTTTATAAAGGATAGGATAGACGAAATATTCAAGTATACCGGTTTAGACAAGGGCAGCCAATTCAGATCAAGGGATCTCTATGCTCGAGTCTCCGCTCACTTAATGGATGAACTTGAAGACGAAATGGACCTTGAGGAAACGAATTCGGATTCGATATTAAGCATGAAAGGCTTTTATGTCGGCCACATTGATAATCATGGCAATATCAAAACAACGATGAGACTTTCCGAGTTAAGAGAAAAATATGAATTTGGAGATTTGGTAAAAATTTCCATGAATCATGTGACTAAAGAGGCAAAATTTGTCAAAAATCTGTTCGGCGGACAGCCCGGTGAGTTGGTCATATATCCTGGCTCATCAGGGAAATTCGACGATCCTTATCTTGAGATATCTGTCTGGAGGTACTTTACCGAGGAAAATCCAACGACTGGATTTCACGAATTCCATTTTCCCAAAGCAGGCGCAAAAATCGAAATTCTTAAGTAGTCTTCTAAGCTTGACTTCAATATACTTCAATATCAATATTTAGTCCGATAAACGGGCTAGGAAAAAAAAGAAAGGAGGTGATCCAACCGCTCCTTCCAGAACGGTTACCTTGTTACGACTTAACCCCCATCGCCGGCGATAGTCTCTCCCGCCATAAAGGCGCGATTCAACTGTCCCCGACTTTGTTGGCTTGACGGGCGGTGTGTGCAAGAGGCAAGAACGTATTCACCGCGGCATGACTGATCCGCGATTACTACCAATTCCGTGTTCATGAGGTCGAGTTGCAGACCTCAATCCCCACTGAGGGAGGATTTCAGGGATTTGCTGGAACCTTGCGGCCTAGCAATGCCCGTTGTTACCTCCCATTGTAACATGTGTGTAGCCCAGGGTATAAGGACCATGCTGACTTGACGTCTGCCCCTCCTTCCTCTCCGACAAAACGTCGGAGCAGTATCCTGTGATAGATATAACACAGGACGGGGGTTGCGCTCGTTGTCCCACTTAAGGGCACTCCTCACGGAACGAGCTGACGACAGCCATGCAGCACCTGTGAAAGCCTTCTTGCGAATCTCCTACATTTCTGTAAGATAGAACTCTTCCATGTCAAACCCTGGTGAGGTTCTTCGGTTCGTTTCGAATTGAACCACATGTTCCACTGGTTGTGTGCCTCCCCGCCAATTCCTTTGAGTTTCAACCTTGCGGCCGTACTCCCCAGGTGGCTTGCTTAACGGGTTACCTTCGCTA
>JAJYIX010000011.1 GCA_021789865.1 bacterium | reverse complement strand
CGAGCGGCTCAGCCGAAAAGGAAACAGGCCTCCCGGTGAATAAACATATTTTTTTCGGCTAGGATTATAGTATTTCGACATTATTGCAGATACTTTTTAATGTTGGCGTTGTGCTCTTCAATTGTTTTGGAAAAATGCATGTTGCCGTGATTATCAGATAGGTAGAACCAATACGGCGTATTGACCTGTGCGTTGGCAACTCCCTCAAGAGAAGCTAGTCCTGGATTGCAAATCGGAGTCGGAGGCAGGCCTTTGTTGGTGTACGTATTGTAAGGCGAGTCGATGGCTAAATCTTGAGCCGTCAAATCTTTTTTCCACCAGGTATGCTCTCCGGCTTGGTATCCTAACGCATATTGAATCGAAGCATCGACCTGTAAAGGCCAATCGGCCCGTAATCTTTTTAGTAATATGCCAGCGACGATCGGCTTATCTTGCGGACGTTTTGCTTCTTTTTCGACGATAGATGCCAAAACAACAGCCTGATCGACCGTCAGCCCGAGTCTCTCTACTTTATCCCTCATTTCCGGCGTAAATTTTTTATTGAAATTATTCTCCATGGTCTGGACGATTGATTTAGAGGTCGAATTTTTCGGAAAAAGATAAGTATCCGGAAAGAGATAGCCCTCTTTCCCATACTGGTCGAAATCAACTTCGGGAATGCCAAGATTTTCCGATATCACCTGAGCCATTTCTTCCTTTCTCATCCCTTCTATCAAAGTGACCCAGACATCCAGCGTGCCGTGAGTCAAGGTCTTGGCGATTGTGTAGGCATCCATCGAAGGAGACAGTCGGAAATCGCCAGCCTGAATATTTTTATCAAGTTGCAAACTTTTTATGATGAGATAGAAAACAAGCCGGT
This sequence comes from bacterium, assembly GCA_021789865.1. Taxonomy (GTDB): domain Bacteria; phylum Patescibacteriota; class Microgenomatia; order UBA1406; family GWC2-37-13; genus GWC2-37-13. The sequence goes on along the minus strand of JAJYIX010000011.1, from coordinate 23,807 downwards.
CGCGTATCAATCCATGGTTGGCGAGCGAATTGGCGATGTCTTTGGTCGATTCGCCGCTTGGTATGACGAACACCTTTACCGAATTATCCTTCGGATTAAAAGGCTGAACGGCTTGGTTGAAATACAGGTAAAAACCTAGGGCGGCAATAAGAATTACGACGATTAAGGTTCTTATTTTTTTCATTTTTCGATTTTAAAAACGGGTAAATTTTTTAGAGTCACTTCGGCTTCTTTTATCCGATACTTATCGGACGAGTAAAAAGTCATTATCGGTTCTTTAGCGTCGACGTTGTGATCAAGTTTTTTCAGTAAATAAATACCCGCCCTTTTGTCTGCCGGGGCGCCCAAGACCTTGGCGACGGTATTTAAATTATAGTTATTGATATACTTTATTTTACCAGAAAAAGGGGAGAGGATTTCTTTTCGGTTGGCCGCCAGTTTAAGAGTTTGGCATGATATGTTTTTGTCGCCTCCCTGAGCGTAGACGATTTCCCTGAACTTTTTCAAAGCCTCACCGGATTCAAGAATCCTCAAAGCTTCCTGTTCTCCAGATAACTTGTCTTTTTTCTTGAAGTCATCTAAGTAACATAAGTCGAGGAGCATTCCCGCTAGTTTCAAGGCCTTAGACTGAAGTTTCAAAGGTCGGTCCTTATGTTGTTCTAGAATATATAGGACGTCGCGAGCCTCGAGAATCGGACCTATGCCGCGACCGGCCGGTTCGAGCATCTCGTTAACGTCGACGACCGTCTTTATGCCGAATCTCGAAGCCAGGTTCTGGAATTTTTTGGCAACTTCGGTGGCATCTTCCAAGTGACGAATTTTTGCCGTCGGTCCGTAGGGTAGATCGAGCACCAAATGATTGGTACCGGCGCCGATTTTTTTAGCCATAACCGAAATGATTATTTTGTCGAAAGATTCAAAAGATAACGGCTCTTCGACCTTGATGATGACGTCGTCGGCAGGAGCGATACCAAGACGTCCGTTCCAAGCGACGCAACCGCCGACCTTGTCGACGATTTTCGTGATCTGTTTTGGAGTGAAGTCGACATCGGCGATTGCTTCCATGACATCGGCGGTCCCGGCGGGAGTGGTTATGGCCCGGGAAGAGATTTTGGGAATTTTAAAGCCGGCCGCGGCGATTATTGGGACGATTATCATTGTCGTTCGTGTCCCAGCGATGCCACCGACCGAATGCTTGTCGGCGACGACTCCTTTGAAAGACAACCGGCTTCCGGTCTCAACCATCGCCTTTGTAAAATGGTATAGCTCGTCGGGCGTATAGCCCTCTTTAAATGACGACGCGACAAAATAAGTCGTCAAAATGTCAGTCAGGCGTTGACGGGAAATTTCATCCATGATTGCGTAAACTTCCCGATACGAAAGTTTTTTCCCCAATAATTTTCTCTGAATCGCCTTGATAGCGAGATTTTTTTCATTATCTTCTTCGTTATTCATACTGGGTGTAAAGTTCGGTAATTTTTTTATGGTATTCTTGGGCTTTGAGGATTATCTTGCTTATTAAATATATCTCTTTGAGATTGATGAGCCAACCGATAAACAAATATAGGCTAGAAAAAGTCGTAAAGACGACTCCGAGAAGGATTACGATATTTATCGTGAATGCGGTATCTATGATCAAGCCGTCGAGAAGTCTCATCAAGTAATATGAGATGAGAGCCGCAATAAACGAAGCAAAAACGATTTTTCCCAATTCAACGAACATAAATCGGCCGTTGAATCCCGAAGTTTTTTTCCAAAGAATGGAAAAAAGTACCGAAGAATTAATAATCATCGAGACCGAGAAGGAGATCGCCAAGGCCCAAATAGGCAAATGCAGTAGAAAGACGAAAGTCAAACTTAAAAGCGTGTTTATGACGATCGAACCGACGCTGACGAAAAAGGGCGTTTTGCTATCCATCAAGGCGTAAAAACATCTGGTTAAAAGATAGTAAACCGAATGGAATGGCAAAGCGATTGAAAAATAAGACAAAGTGACGGCTGTTTGGACCGTCGCCGTCCAGTCGAATTTTTGTCCGCCGAAAAATAGACGGACCAGGGGAGTCCGGGCAAACATAAAGAAAAAAGCTATCGGAATCGTCAGAAAAAGTAAATTTAGTAAAGAATCGGTGACAATCTTTTTAAACTCTTCTTTCCGGCCTTCTTGATATATCTCGGTCAGGTATGGTAGTGACGCTTGGCCGAAAGCAATTCCTATGACCGAAACCGGTAATAGTTGCAAATGCTGGGCCAGATAAAAAACTGTATAAGCCCCGCTACCGAGGAAGGTCGAAATGACCAGGTCTATCGTATCGTCAATCTGGGCGACGACGACAGTGAAAGCCCTGGGAATCACCAGCTTGATGAATTCTTTGAGGCCGGCTGTTTTTTTCAAAACAGCCCGGTAAACGAAGTCGCTCTCAAAAAAGAGAGGAAGCTGGATAACGAAAAGTAAAAAAGCACCGATGACTACCCCCCAAATCGGTCCGTACAGTCCCAGAGGCCCATGGAGAAAAATCGTTCCTAAGATTATAGAAAAGTTGTATACGACGGGAGCTAAAGCCGATAGAAAAAAGGTTTTATTGGCCTGACCTATTCCCGTCAAAAAATTAGCGAGGACAAAAAAAGGTAGCTGCCCGAGGAGTAATATTCTGGAAAAAATAATAATTTGGTCGATTTTGGCGACATTATATCCCGGAGTTATTATTGGGATTATCTGCCTGATGAAAATAGTGACCAATGCGGTAAAAATCGTCAATAGGATAAGTATCAAATTGACAATCGAGGAAATATTGGTCGACAGTTCGTCTTTGTTGTTTTTATATCTCACGTAAATCGGAATAAAAGTCGAAGTAACGGCGCCGGTAATCAGAATTTCGTATATGAGGTCGGGAATGCTGAACGAAGCGAAAAATATGTCAAGGTCGTTTTTATTGAAATAATTGGCGAGAGTCCGGTACCGCAAAAATCCCGAAAGCGATGTCAGGATTATCATAAATGAAACGAGCATCGCCGAAGAAAAAATACTTTTTTGTTTGGAAAGTATAAAACTCTTAGTATTATTGATAAATCGCTCCATATCTTAATTTTCCCCTTGACATCAGGCTTAATTTGGTGAATAATGGTTGTATATGGTTTTTTTTGGTGAATATCAACTATCCTTTACATCGCCGGGCCGATTGGTCTTGCCGAAAAAACTTCGAGAACTCCTCAAAGGCGATACTTTCATTTTAACAAAAGGTTTTGATTTTTGTTTATCAGGATATGATAAGGAAGATTGGGAAAATCGGGCAAAGGGGTTATTCCAAACTTCCATTCTTGACAAAGAAAATCTTGCTAAACAAAGATTCATATTTCCGTCTATAACCTATTTGGAAATTGACGCCCAAGGGAGATTTGTCATACCGAAAAACCTTTTGAACTACGCCGACTTAAAAGAAACCGCTGTCATAATCGGCGTTGGAGATCATTTTGAAATTTGGAGCCAGGAAAAATGGAAAGATTATGCACACACCAGTACTTTTAAATGACGCTATAGACGGAATTAATGTCAAATCGGGCGGTTTATATATTGACGCGACTTTCGGCGAAGGCGGTTATACGAAAGAAATTCTTGACCGGGGCGGAAAAGTCTTGGCGATAGATTTGGACAAAGATCAGCTAAAAAATTTAAGAAACGACGCGTCCGTGGATTTGAAATTAGTTCAAGGAAACTTTGCAGAAATAGAGTCGATCGCCAGAAAGAACGGTTTTTATCCGGCCGACGGAGTCGTTTTCGATCTCGGTTTATCGATGAGGCAACTCAACGAGTCAGGTCGCGGTTTATCTTTCAAAAAGGATGACGAATTATTGGATATGAGGCTGGACTTAGACACTGAATTGACGGCCGAAGAAATCATTAAGACCGCGAGTGAAAAAAGATTGTACGAAATATTTGCCGGAAATTCTGAAGAATTGAAGTCGAAAGAAATCGCCCATGAAGTAGCAGTAAGAAGGCCTAAAACTGTCAGACAGTTGAAGCGAGCGATTGACACCGCCATAAAGGGCAAATCCGAGGCCGTCTATAGAAGAATATTTCAAGCCTTGAGGATAGAAGTGAACTCGGAATTCACGAATTTGAGAGACGGGCTTTATCAGGCTTTGAATATCGTCAGACCAGGTGGTCGGGTGGTCGTCGTCAGTTTTCATTCCCGCGAAGACAGAATCGTCAAAAATATCGCCCGAGAAAAGAACATTAAGTTTTTGAATAAAAAACCGAAGTTCGGAGAGCAAAAATTTGAAAGATCGGCCAAGTTAAGAATATTGACAGTATGAAAAATATATTTAAAGTCGGAATTTGGTTGTTTTTAGGAGCTCTTATTATCGCCAATATCGCGATCTTTGTTTCGTCGTTGAATTTATCGGACCAAACCACCAAATACGAAGAGCAAGCCAACATTTTACATACCGACAATTTGAGCCTTCAGGCGAAACTTTCCTCCCTATCTTCATTAAAATTTGCCGAGGATAAAGCAGTCGCCCTAAATTTTACCCAGAAGGAAACACCGATTTTTTTAAACGACAAATTGGGCGTCGCGTTTAATTATCGCCCATGAAGACAAAATTACTTTTTCTTTTTTTTATCCTGCTTTACGCCGCTATCATCGGAAAATTGTTTTATATCCAGCTCGTGTCAAAAAAATTTCAAGGATCAAATCTTTACCTGAAGACGTCGAAGATCACGCCCGATCGGGGTAATATTTATGACGTCAATGGTAATCCTTTGGTTCTAAATCAGAATAGTTACCTACTATATTTGGAACCGAAAAAAATTACCGATAAATTCGATTTAATAAATAAACTTTCACAAAATCTGAATATCCCGGAAGCATCTCTTGCCGCCGAGATAAACGACAACTTGGTTTATCAGGCAATAAAAGGAGGCATCGACGAAGGAACAAAAAATACCATTGCCAATTTAAACTTGCCGGGAGTCGGTTTTACTTATGAAACGAAAAGATTTTACCCGGAGGCGTCTCTTTCCGCTCATTTATTGGGTTTTGTCGGTAAGGATTCCCAGGGTGCGGATGTTGGCTACTTTGGAATAGAAGGTTATTACGACAAAGATTTGGCCGGATTGCCGGGTTTTTTGGAAACGGAAAGGGATCTCCTGGGTCGACCGATATTCATCGGAACCCAAAATTTAGTTTCGGCCGAAAACGGGAGTGATCTTTATTTAACAATCGACAAATCCGTTCAAGAAATTGCCAAATCAAATCTTGAAACCGGGATGGAAAAATATCAGGCAAGCTCAGGCTGTGTAATCGTCGCCGATCCCAATACGATGGCGATAAAAGCCTTGTCGTGTCTACCGGATTTTGACCCAGACAAATATTATATGTTCACAGAGAAGTATTTTGAAAACCAAGCCGTTTCAGAAGTGTTTGAACCGGGATCGATATTTAAGCCGTTGATCATGGCGGCGGCCATCAATGAAAAAAGGATAAGTCCAACCGATACGATGGACGAAAGTGGTCCCGTAAAAATCGGCCAGTACACGATCCAAACTTGGGATAACACCTATGAGGGTGTAATCAGCATGACACGGATCCTGGAAAAATCCTCCAATGTCGGTATGGTCTGGGTCGGTGATAAACTCGGCCCGGATTTAATGTATAAATACCTCAAAAAATACGGTTTTGGACAGACGACGGGAATCGATCTCCAAGGAGAGGTGCCATCATATTTAAAGCCGCAAAGTGATCTGTACCCCATAGACTACGCGACAATGACTTTTGGTCAGGGGATCGCCGTCACTCCGATTCAGATTATCAGGGCGTTCGCTTCGGTCATAAACGGTGGAAGACTGATGAGGCCGTATGTAGTTGAAAAAATAAAGTACGGCCAGGAAATCAAAACGATAAAGCCTGAAGTTCAGGGGTATACGGTCAGTCCGCTGACAAGCGAGATAATGCGCAAAATGCTCATCGACACGGTCGATCACGGTGAGGTCAAATGGAGTCGCCCGGCCGGCTATAAAATCGGCGGTAAGACCGGTACCGCCCAAGTACCTATCAAAGGAGTCTATGACCCGTCCAAAACGATTGCTTCGTTTATCGGCTTTGCGCCAGCCGACAATCCGAAATTTATCGTGATGGTCATGTATCGGGATCCAAAAGCATCTATCTGGGGCTCCGAAACGGCCGCTCCAGTGTTTTTCGATATCGCCCGGCAGTTGTTCATATACTATAATATACCGCCACAATAATAGATCTTAAATCGCAAATAAATTTTAAACACCAAACTCTAAATCCTAAACAATATCAAAATTTGAAAAAATATAATAAAATTCAAAATAGTTTTGAATTTAAAATATTTGGGATTTAGAATTTGAAATTTTTTTAAAGCATGTTCCAAAAAGTAAAAAATATTTACCATTTGTTCCAGGCAGCAATTGCCAATATATGGTACGGCTTTCCATCAAGACGCCTAAAGGTGATCGGCGTGACCGGAACCGACGGCAAGACCACAACCACTCATTTAATTGCCCATATTTTGAAGGAAAACGGGAAAAAAGTGTCTTTTATATCTTCGGTTTATGCCTCGATAGCCAATAAAGAGTATGATATCGGTTTTCACGTCACGACACCAAGCTCTTTCGCCATCCAAAAGTACATAAAAAGGGCCGCTGACGCGGGCGACGAGTATTTTGTGCTGGAAACGACATCTCATGCCTTGGATCAAAATCGTGTTTGGGGTATACATTATATAATCGGGGTCGTCACCAACGTCACCCACGAACACCTCGATTATCACGGTACTTATGAAAATTATGTCAGGACAAAAGCAAGGCTTCTCCGAGCCTCCGCTTTAGGTATTATTAATTCAAAGGACAAATCTTTTGATTACTTTTCGACGATGGCGGGACTAAAGTACAAAACCTATGACGACAATTTGAAAAAATTAAATAATATCGAAGGGGCAACGGAATTCAACCTTTACAATTTTGCTGCGGCGTACACGGTATGTCTGGCATTGGGATTGCGAAGTGAAAAAATTCTTGGCGCCATTTTGAGTTTCAAATTACCCAAGGGCCGGCTGGAAATCGTATACGATAAAGAATTCAAAGTGATCATCGATTTCGCCCACACGCCCAACGCCTTTTCGAAACTATTGCCGGAGATAAAGGAAACGTATCAACTGAAGGGCAGACTGATTCACGTTTTTGGAGCGGCGGCTTTGAGAGACGTCAGCAAGCGCCCATTAATGGGGCAAGCGGCCGGCCGATATGATGATATCGTTGTTTTGACGGAAGAAGATTACCGGACCGAAGATCCTTTAAAAATTTGCGACGACCTGGCGGTCGGACTTGCTAAGGAAGGTTTTTCGAAAGTAAATTACGACGAATTGGCGAATACAAAAGGAAAAGAATACGCGGTCATCGTCAATCGGGAAAAAGCGGTTCGTGAAGCGATAAAATTCGCCAGAAAAGGGGATATCGTCGTATTAACCGGCAAGTCACATGAAAAAAGTCTTTGTCGGGGGAAAACCGAATATCCGTATAGTGAACACGAGGCGGTAAAGAAAGCAACAAAAAACAAATATTTGTATATTTGATTGTTGGCAGTTTTTGTAATATTTTCGCATTTGCCTTTATGGGTCATAAGGGCTTTATTGACTTATTTACGGTATGATTACTTATGATTCGGTTTCAAAATATTTTACTTCTACGCTTTTGAGTTCGGAAAATGTCTTTGCCGCTTTCGCGACCCGGGCGCAAGGCGACGGCAAACATCGTTTTGAAAATATATTTTCTTTCTTGAAATCAAACGACATAAATTACAAAAAAGTCGTCATGATGGAGCAAATCCATTCGGTCAATGTGGTTTTTTATAGATCAAAAGGTGGTTCCGACTTTGTCAAGCTCGAAGACACCGACGGGGTAATCACCGACGAAAACAATCTAGCTTTGACGACAGTTACCGCCGATTGTCTACCCATTTTGTATAAAGACGATACGACCGGCCTTATCGCCGCTTCCCATCAAGGATGGAGGGGCAGTCTTAAAAGGATGCCACAAAAAATCGTCCATGGACTTTTGAGCCGCGGGGCGAAATTAAGTTCGATTAAAGTATCGCTGGGACCTGCCATTGGCGAGTGCTGTTACGACATAGACGAAGATCGATATTGGGAATTCAGACAGGAATTCGACGGTTACTCCGATAAAATATTCCATCACCATCGGGGTAAACTTCATCTTAATTTGACTTATTTGAATTATCTCCTGCTAAAAGAAATCGGAATCGTTGAAATGAATATTGACCATTTCCCTTTTTGCACCAAATGCGATTCGGCGAGATTTTTTTCTTATCGAAAGGAAAAACAACAGCTTCAAGGCGAGATGTTTAGCCTCATCGTAAAGACCTGAACTAATGTATAATTAAGGTCGTGATACCTAAGGAAATCAAAAATATTTTTTTTGTCGGAATTAAAGGCGTGGCGATGACGAATTTGGCCGTTTTGGCCAAGAAAGTCGGCAGGGAAGTATCGGGAGCCGACGTTGCCGAAGAATTTATTACCGACAAACTTCTCGAAGAAAACGGAATAGCTTACCAAGTAGGCTTTGACCCAAAAAAATTACCCGTTGACGTTGACGCCATCGTATATTCAGCCGCCCATGGCGGAACGGCAAATCCTCTTGTCAAAGAGGCAGAAAAAAGAAAAATAAAAGTGTTATCGCAGCCGGCTTTTTTGGGTGAAATCATTCCGACCTATAAAAATACAGTCGCCGTCTCCGGTTGTCATGGCAAGACAACGACCTCTTCACTTTTATCATACGCTCTAAAAAAACTTGGGAAAGAACCGGGTTACGTCGTCGGCGTACCCTATTTTGGTGATTATCCGGGCGTCGATTCCGGCCGTCATGGTTATTTTGTCGTTGAAGCCGATGAATATGGCGTCAATCCACCGGTGGACAAAACGGCGAAATTCCTTCATTTAAAGACCAATTGGGCGATTTGTACCAATATCGATTTCGATCATCCTGACGTTTATAAAAACATCGAGGAGACAAAAGCCGCTTTTATAAAATTTTTTGAAAATAAAAATTTAATACTGAATATCGACGACGAAAATCTGTCCGCTTGTCTTAAAAAACTGAATAATAAGAAAATAGCCACTTACGGATTTTCGGGTGAAGCCGATTACCAGATAACCAATTGGAATGTTTTCGAAGATTATTCGGAATTTGAAATAAAAAACGTCGGAAAGTTTCGAATCTCCATATTCGGACGTCATAATATAAGTAACGCCGCCGCGGTCATTGCCATTTTGAAAGAAATGGGTTTCGGGAAAGATGAGACGGCCAAAGCCATCGCCAATTTTACCGGAGCTGAAAGACGTTTTGAGGTTGTATATCAAAAAAATGACACTTTTCTTTTCGACGACTATGCCCACCATCCGGCGGAGATTGCGGCGACAGTCAAAGCAGCCCGAGAGAGATTTGGGTTGAGAAGGATCGTCATCATTTTTCAACCGCATACTTTTTCTCGAACAAATTTATTGGTTAAAGAGTTTCGCCAAAGTCTCGAAATGGCCGACAAAAGTTTTGTTTTGCCGATTTTTTCATCGGCCAGGGAGAATCCTAAAAATTTTCACGTCAGCTCACAAGATATCGTCCAAAAAATATCCAACTTGACCTACGTTGAAGATAATAAAGCGTTAATAGAAAATCTAATTAAATATTTAAGGGAAGGGGATGTCGTATTCACTATGGGAGCAGGAGACGTCTATAAACTAAAAAAAGAGATAATTCCGATTATTGATGGATTAGCGGGTTACGGATTGCGAGTCCAGAAAAATATCGATCTTTATCCCTTTTTGACTTTGAAAACCCACGTTGTTGCCGACGAGTTTATCGACGCCAAAAGCCGTTTCGATATCGTCGACGCCAAGAAATTAGCCACTTCAACAAAACGACCTTTTTTCATTTTCGGCGGGGGTAGTAATCTTGCCGTTGTCAGTGCGAGAATTGAAGGAATAGTCGTTCGAAACGATTATAAGAAACTCGCTATTCTGGAAGAAGATGATCGGTCGGTGACGATACTAGTTTCCGGAGGATATCCGGTCGGACTTCTTATTGCCAAATCAATCGAAGCCGGTTGGTCAGGCTTCGAACTTCACCAAGGTCTACCAGGGACTGTCGGCGGCGCTTTATATATGAACTCTAAATGGACAAAACCGCCCACTTACTTTGGCGATGACTTGATCTATGCCTATATCATCAAACAAAACGGTCGCATTGTCCGTGTATCCCGTGCCTATTTTGAGTTTGCCTACGACTATTCACATTTACAAAAAACCAAAGAAATTGTTCTCGAGGCGGCTTTCAGACTTAAAAAAGTCGCCAGAAAAATCATTGCCGACCGAGCTCTCGAAGCCGTCAACTATCGAAAAAAAACCCAGCCTTTCGGAATTTCTTCATCGGGATGTTTTTTCCAGAATATATCGGAAAAAGAAAAAGAGGTGCTCCATCTACCGACGACATCGGCCGGGTATTTAATCGATAAATCAGGATTGAAGGGTTTTTCGGTCGGCAATTTTTTCGTCTCACCGGTCCATGCGAATTTCATTGTCAATAAAGGCAACGGAAAAAGCGCCGACTTGGTCAAGCTATTGGGTATAATAAAAAAAAGGGTATTGGAGAACTATCGCGTCGACTTAAAAGAAGAAGTAATTATCATTTAAAGGATTTTTGAAATAATGATAAACGATTCATACATAATAAGAGGCGGTCATCCCCTCAAAGGCAGGGTAAACTTGTCGGGGGCTAAAAACGTTTCTCTAAAAATGATTATTGCCGCCCTCATGTTTGACGGAAAAGTCGTTCTCGAAAATGTCCCGAGAATAAACGACGTTTTGGATCTTATCGAGCTCATAAAGTCTCACGGGGTGCAGGTCAAGTTTACCGGTAATCGAGTTGAGATCATGGGAACGACAAACTCCAACAAAGTCGATCTCGTTTACGGGTCGAAAATCAGAGTGTCTTTTATGCTTTTTGCCCCGCTATTGTTTCGTCATAGGCAATGTTTCGTCCCAAACCCCGGAGGTTGCCGAATCGGCGCCCGTCCGATCGATCGCATCATCGATGGAATGAAAAGTCTCGGTGTTGAAGTATTTTATGACTCCGAAACCGGTTATTACCGAGCCGAAATATCCGATTCCCCAAAAGGATATTATCGGTTTACCAAACCGTCTCACACAGGAACGGAACTTTTGATTTTGCTTGGAATCATGACCAACGAGTCCGTTGAGATCGACAATGCCGCGGTCGAGCCGGAGATTGATGAGCTGATATCGTTTTTGAACTTGTCCGGCGCCAATATAAAAAAAGCTGGGGGAAAAATCATCATAAAAAAGAGCCTTCCTCTCCGCCAATCCAAACCATTTCGGGTTAAAAGCGATCGGAACGAACTGGTGACTTTTGCCACACTGGGATTAGCTTCGAAAGGAGACGTCGTCGTCGGACCGATTTTTGAAAGTGCCATCGCTTCATTTTTGGCGGAAATAAAAAAGGTCGGCGCGACCGTCGAGAAGATAGATAATGACTATTATCGTTTTGTATATAAGACTCCTCTTCACGGGGTAGAAATCGAAACAGCACCACATCCTGGTTTTATGACCGACTGGCAGCCAAATTTCGCCGTTCTTCTCATGACGGCCAAAGGCGTTTCGACGATTACCGAGAGAGTTTTTGAAAATAGATTTTCCTATGTAGAGGAGCTTCGTAAACTTGGAGCAAAGATGGATTTTTTTGAAAGACAGATTACCAATCCGGAGAAGTACTATTTTTTTAACTACGTAAACAATGGTTCATATCAACAATCGGTCCGAATTGAAGGCGATGCCCCACTTCACAACGCCATTTTGAATATCAAAGATTTGCGGGCTGGCGCCGCACTGGCCTGTGCCGCTCTTTTAGTTCCTGGAGAATCGGTCGTCAACGGTGTCGCCGTCCTTGAACGAGGATACGAAAACTTCGTTGACAAAGTAAAGTCATTGGGCGGTGACATCAAAAAGGCATAACAAATACTTCATTTCTGTCGACATTCAAGATTACCGAGTTTTTTGCTATAAAATAAAAGCCAGTCAAAATTTATGGAAGGGTATAGGGACGAATCGGAAAATCAACTTAGTCAGACATTTTCGGGCTAGATCTAATAAAGCCGCCGGGCTCTCGGAAAACTTTCCATAGATTGATTTATTTGATAAAATTGCAGTATGAAAAGAATAAAAAACGTTCTTCTCTTGGCCGGGGGCGATAGTACACGCTTTTGGCCGTTAAAAGACAAGGCGCTCACGTATTTTTTAGGAAAGCCTTTGATAGTCCACCAGATTGAAAGGTTATCCGAATATGCCGAAAAAGTTACCGTGGTATCTCATAAAGATACTGCTGTGACAATAAAGCGTTTAATCGACAATCTCGACACAAAATCAACCTGTCAGGTCGTCATTCAAAAAGATGATTTGACCGGGCAATCCGGGGCTATTTTGACGGTTAAAAATCTGATCAGAGGCCCGGTTCTCATTCTTAATGCGGCCGATTTTATAGACTTTACCCTGATATCAAAACTGGTAGCCAAAGCGAACTATCAAGCCAAGGTAATACTGACCGGAAAGAAGGTTGCCGAATATTTAAGCGGCGGATACTTTCGAATGTCGGCCGACCGGAAGATCGTCGAAATCGTAGAGAAGCCGGGAGCTGACAAAATGCCTTCGAATGTTTTTCGGTTAGTTGCCGATTACTTTTTTGACGCCGGTAATCTTATAGAAGCGATCGAATCTATCAAAACAAAAAGCGATGATCAATACGAAAAAGCGATTAACAAGCTCATAAGCGAAGTCGGTAGTGACTATCTTATAACCGACGTATGTGTACCGTTAAAATATCCCTGGGATGTGTTGAAAATGCTCAGAAGTTTTTTTTCCGAAATAAAAAAACCGTCAATTGCTAAATCGGCAAAAATTTCAAAAACGGCTCTTATCAAAGGCCAAGTTGTTATCGGTGAAAATGTCATCATCGGAGATTATGTGAAAATTGTCGGACCGACTTTTATCGGTGCCAATAGCATCGTCGGCGATTACAGTTTGATCAGAGAAAGTCAAATCGGCGACGATTGCTTGATCGGATCGTACACCGAGGTTGCAAGGAGCTTTATCGGCAATAAGGTTTTTTTACACAGAAACTATGTCGGGGACTCGGTATTGGACGATTCGACGATGATGGGAGCCGGGGCGGTCACCGCAAACTTGAGATTTGACACCGAGAACGTCACTTCATATGTGGAAGACGAAAAAGTCGATACGGGATTAATTAAGCTTGGTGTCATTGTCGGATCGAAAACCAAAATCGGCGTTAACTCGACGACGTTGCCTGGTATCAAAATCGGTAAAAACAGTCTCGTATCTCCACGGGAGATAGTCAGATTCGATCTCGGCGACAATGTCTATTTGCATAAGGGAGAGGAGCGAGACAATAATATATGAAAAAAGTGACCGTCCTTGGAGGTGGTACCGGTACCTTCGTCGTCTTGTCGGGCTTGAAAAATGATTCTCTGGACTTGTCGGTGGTCGTTTCGATGAGTGATTCCGGAGGTTCGACCGGTAAACTTCGGGATCAACTTGGGGTATTGCCGCCGGGTGACCTGAGGCAGTGCCTGGTCGCCCTATCGGATGCTCCAGCTCTTTGGAGGAGACTGTTTCTCTATCGCTTCGAAAAAGGGGACTTGAAAGGTCACAACTTTGGCAACTTATTTTTGGCGGCCCTTGAAAAGGTTAGCACGTCATACGATGAAGCCATTAAGACGGCCTCATATGTTTTGAAAACAAAAGGCAACGTCATACCGGTCACTTTGGATAAAGTCCACTTGGTGGCTGAGTACGTAAATGGCAAGGTAGTCACGGGGGAAGGATTCATTGACGAAAACCATTTCGAAAACTCTCGCATAAAAAAAGCTTACTTGTCTCCCGAGGCCAATGCCAATACAAAAGCGATTAGGGCGATCACGTCTTCAAATTACATTATCATCGGGCCGGGAGATCTTTATACGAGTATCATCCCAGTACTTCTCGTCAAAGGGGTAAGGGAAGCGATTCAATCGTCATCCGCTAAAGTAATTTTTGTAATGAATTTAATGACGAAAGCTGGCCAGACGACCGATTATAAGGCCAGCGATTCGGTATCCGATCTAAGAAAATACCTTGGACGGGATCCGGACGTCGTCCTCATAAATAAAGAAATGATCCCGAAAGATATTTTAAAAAGTTATGAACAGTTCCACGAAGTACCGATTGAAAATGATCTTGATCCGGATAAGGTTGCCTATAAAATCATCGAAAAAGATTTGATCGATAGTACGGTCAACAACAAGTCCGAAAGCGACATTCTTTACCGGAGCATCCTAAGGCACGACTCGCAAAAAGTTAATGAAGTTTTGTTAAAATTATTTGACAATGTTTAAAAGACATACAATTTCGTTTAAACACGCGTGGGACGGGTTGGTCTATTCGTTGGCCACCCAGCCGAATTATCGAATTCATTTGTTTTTATCGGCCCTTGCAATCACCGGTGGATTTTTTTTCAGGATATCATATTCCGAATTTATTATCGTCATACTAATGATCACGATTGGTTTGGTCGTCGAAACTTTAAATACCGGCCTTGAACAGACGACCGATGCCATCGACAGGAAAATCCGCGAGGACATAAAAATCGCCAAGGATGTAGCGGCGGCGGCGATGCTTGTCTATTCAATCGGCGCTTTTGTCGTCGCCTGTATGATATTTGTGCCGAAAATTTTAGCCTTTTTTCACTAAAAATATGATATCAGTCTACCTGTTGGCGGTGTTCGCTTCTTTTGTTTTGAATCTAACTTTTTTGGTGCCTTTTATAGATTTTTTATATAGGACCAAATTTCAAAGGGCCGAACAAAAAACGAAGGACGCCTTTAACAAGCCGACCCCGATTTTTGACAAGTTCAACCGTCATAAAAAAGGCGTTCCTGTCGGAGGTGGAATAATTGTGTCGTTGACGACCGTCGTCGTTTTTTTTGTATTTATTTTGATGTATTGGTTGCTTCAAAAAAAAATTCTCACCAATTATCCGTCCATCGCATCGGAGATTAAGATAATCTTATTTACTTTTATCTCATTTGGATTGCTCGGTCTGTTCGACGACTTGAAAAAAATGTTCTTTTTAAAAGATCAAAGTTTTTTCGGACTTAGAATGAGGCACAAAGCTTTACTCGAATTGGCGTTGTCGCTCATCATATCGTACTGGCTTTTTTCCGATTTAAAAATTCAGATAATGCACGTGCCCTATTTTGGAGTTTTTAATCTGGGATATGCCTACATTCTTTTTTCGACTTTTATCATCATGGCCTTTGCTAATGCTGTTAATATCACTGACGGTCTGGACGGTCTGGCGACTGGAGTTTTGACTTTTTCTGTCATCGGTTTTTGGGTCGTTTCGCGAACAATACTCGATGTCCCGACGTCGCTTTTTATTGCCGCTTGGCTCGGCGGGCTTTTAGCGTTTCTGTACTTCAACATTTATCCGGCCCGGATTATCTTGGGCGATACCGGAGCTTTGTCTTTCGGAGCCACGTTTGCCGTAATCGGATTAATCCTGGGCAAACCATTCGCTCTACCCATAATGGGCGGGGTTTTCGTCATTGAGATAACTACTTCCCTGATACAACTTTTAAGCAAGAAGTTTTTGAAAAAGAAATTCTTTGAAGTTGCTCCGTTTCACCTTTATTTGCAAAACAAAGGTTGGGAAGAACCGAAAGTCGTCATGCGCATGTGGCTCATTTCCATCATCTTCGTCATTTTCGGACTCATGATCGCTTTCATGAAGTGACGAAAATAAATTGACGGAAAGACAAACGATGGCCACGGTACTAAAATGTCGGCAGATAGCTGGTAAAATACAAGTATGGCAAAAGACACGATTGCTCTTCTTAAAAACAAATATCAAGGAAAAAAAATTTTGGTCGTCGGCTTGGGACTCCAAGGAGGCGGTGTCGGTATTGCAAAATTTTTTTGCGAACTAGGGGCCAAAGTGACCGTTACTGATAGAAAAAACGATAAAGCCCTGGCGGAATCAATCGAAGCATTAAAAGGTTTTCCGATTAATTTTCATCTCGCCGGTCACTCAATCGACCATTTTTTGGATTCTGACGTTATTTTCAAAGGCCCATCCGTTCCCTGGAAGATTCCGGAAATTTTGGCGGCTGAAAAAAAAGGCATTCCTGTCGAAATGGAATTGTCATTTTTTTTGAATAATTTTTCAGGCAAAGTGATCGGGATCACCGGTACTAGAGGTAAGTCGACGACAACCAATCTGATATTCAACGTCCTGCAGCAAAGCGGATTTCCAGTCCACCTCGGTGGAGGGCTGCCCGGAATATCGACGATAAATTTTCTAAAGAATTTGACGGAAAAAGATTGGGTAGTAATGGAGATGTCTTCGTGGGCCCTGTCGGCTTTCCATAAAGGTAAAATCAGCCCGCATATCGCCGTATTTACAAGCTTTTATCCAGATCATTTGAATTATTACCGGAGTATGGATGACTATTTGCTCGACAAGCAAGCCATTTATCATTATCAAAAAAAAGACGATTATTTGGTGATAAACGATAAATTAAAAACAACTGTCAACTCGGAAGTTTTGCACCAGCACGTAATTTTTTATTCGAAATCTGATTTTCCAAAGAAACCGGAATTTTTACGAGGTGAACATAACCTGGAAAATGCCGCCGCCGCTTTGAAGGTTGCCGAAATACTGAAAATTAATAATGACAAGGCAATAAAAATAATTTCAGAGTATAAAGGGCTACCTTTTAGGCAAGAAATCGTCGGCGAAAAGGATAATATTACATTTATCAACGACACCACTTCGACAACGCCGATTGCAACTATTAAAGCCATCGAAAGTTTCGGAGATAGGCCGATATACCTCATTTTAGGTGGAAATAGCAAAAACTTACCGTCGGAAATATTGGTCAAATATTTGGAGAAAGTGAGAAAAATTATTCTGCTTTCCGGATCTTTTACCGATGAGTTCGCTGTCGTCCTCCAGGATAATTTTAAAGACAAGATTCTGGGTCCCTATGACAATTTAGAAAAAGCGATAAAAAAAGCATATGTCTGTGCGTCAGCGGAAATAAAGCCGAGCTACTTGCTTTTTTCTCCGGGGGCGACTTCATTTTCAATGTTTGACAACGAGTTTCATCGTGGACGGGAATTCAACAGAATAGTCGCAGCCCTTATAAAGTCTAAAAATTAAAGCACGAACATTTGATTTATGTTTAAACGCATATTTATCCGGAACAAGTTTTTTTTGCCTCTTTTGACAATTCCCATCATCCTTTCCATAATTGGGTTAATTTTTGTATTTGAAGCGTCATCGGTCCGCGCGGCGGCCGACTTTGGTGATAGTCTCCACTACCTGAAGTTACAAGCCGTTTGGTTTATTTTGGGAATTGTTGTCATGTTCATATTTTCCTTATTCGATTACAAAAAATTATATTTTATTTCGTTCGTTTCGATGGCGACGACGATAATACTTCTTATTATCGTCTTAATTCCAGGCCTGGGTCGAAGTGTCAATGGAGCGACCCGGTGGATCGACTTCGGATTTTTCAATGTCCAACCGACCGAGTTGGCAAAATTTTCGATCATCATTTATCTCGCTTCCTGGTTTATGCGAAAGGAAAAAAGACAATTCTGGTCATTTATTTTTTTGACCGGTTTTTTGGTATTCTTGATCATTCTTCAGCCGGACATGGGTACGGCAATAATCGTATTTTCCATTGCGGTCATAATTTATTATTTGGCCGGAATGAATATTCTCGAACTATTATTGTTGTTCCCACCGGCGGTGGCGGCGTTTTACCTTCTCGTCAAATCGTCACCGTACCGCTTTAACCGATTCATGGCCTATCTCAATCCTCAGTCGGACCCTCAAGGAATTGGCTATCACATCAATCAAATATTCATCTCGCTGACCAACGGCGGACTTTTGGGACAAGGATTCGGGGCCTCAAGACAAAAATATCTTTTTTTACCCGAGGCTCACACCGATTCGATATTTGCGATCATTAGTGAAGAGTACGGATTCATCGGCGGAGTGATTTTGATCGCGCTTTATTTGATATTAATATATCGGATCTACCATATTATAAGGTTAGCCCCAGATCGGCTGTCAAAGCTCATTGCTGCCGGCGCATTCGCTTTTTTCAATCTTCAAGTTGTAATAAATCTTGCCGGTATGACAGGCCTTTTTCCCTTGACCGGCGTGCCATTACCCTTCGTATCGTATGGAGGAAGCAATATGCTCATCTCTTTCGCTTTGATAGGCATTCTTCTCAACATAGAGAAAAAAGTCCATGTTTAGCACCTGATATTGGTACCGCAATGCGGGCAAACAGGAAGAAGTTTATGTTTTGGTCTTGTTATGATACCGGGGACGCATGGTTTGACGGGGTCTTTCCTTTTTGGACAATTGAACGTTAATGGTCCATACTCGTCTTCACCTTCTGAAGAAGTCATACCTTTACCGTTGGAGTCCAAACTGTACCTCGCAATACTATTGGAAAAAGCCTCCTGAATTGTTCTTATCCTCACCGTGCCGATATCGGTCTCGAATCCTTCCGAATTGCCGCAACCGGCAGCTACAGCCCTGACAGGTAGCCTGCCTAAAAGACGAACTTCTTGTTCAATGTTTTGTGAAGAAGGTGGAATAAGCGGAGAATACTCTGTTTTTCTAAACGAATCGTCTAAAAATGATACGTTCCCAATATAGTCTTTGGCCATATCACTTTTGTTTAAAACAGCGTTCCAAGCCAGGGCAATTTTTTTCGGGTTGTAATCCGGTTGACAGAGCGCTTCGATATAGTAGTTAATTAACGGTAAGCAGTTTTTTATTAGTACTTCGAAATCTTCTTCTTTCATCGCTTCCTTCGGTCTTTCAAAGATCCCGTTGAAAAGTTCTTCGGCGGTTCTTTTGTCAATAAGAGAGTTGACAAAAATAGGATGCGATAAAAACCAGGCATCAATTGGTTTGTAAGTTTCGGAAAAATAATCGGGCTCCATTTTAATAATTTTTTCGTAATAATCTTGGTATTCCAATGAAGAAGCGTGTCTAATCATTTTTATGTATTTATTTCCGACACTGTCAATTTTTAGCTCGTAAATATCCACATAATTATCTTTATAGCTTGTTTCGTCGATAATACCCGGTCCGGATACGACAATCGCTTTTGTTCCAATTGGAGTTCTATCGCTTGAGAATCGGTCCCTGATCTTCTTCCAGCCTTCGATCTCGCTACTTTCGCGAACCAGTTCCTTGGATCCGTTGCTGTGCCTGTAGGCCAAGCCTCTTTCTAAAACCGTTTCAAACGTCTCATCGGGAAATAATTGATTATACAAGTGTCCATCGTCTCCGAATATATAGTTCAAGGACGCTTTTGCGGCATGATGACGTTCCCTTAGTGCGGTTGTTATTTGAAATGTTTCGTAAATTTTAAAACCCCTTTTTTCTTTATCGGTTTTCAGCTGCTCGGATTTCCATCTTGCGAGTACGGGATTGTAATTGACAAGCCTTGTTGGCCCTTGCCTACCCAAATCGGTGTCGAAAATTCTTTGCAGTTCCGAAATTTGGTTAAGGTCTTTCCGAAAAGGGATTAATAATTCCGCGGACATGATATTAACGTTCCTTGCTCGAGGAACTTTTAATTGAGTTTGAAAACCTTAGACCCGACTGTAACGGTTACGGCATAGCGTCTGGGTTTCACAGACTTCGGAGTTTTCAAAAAGCAAATCAATGTTACATGTTTAATAAAGTTTGTCAAGTCTTGCAATAAATTTCGTATAATAAACACTATGAAGATTCTCATTACGGGTGGTCACCTTACTCCGGCCTTGGCAGTCATCGAGGAGATAAAAAAGCAGCACCCGGAGACAGAAATCGTCTTTGTCGGCAGAAAATACGCTTTGGATTCGGAAAAAACCGTCTCTTTGGAATACAAGGAAATTTTAAGGCACAACATCAGATTTATTCCGCTCCAGGCCGGTCGATTGACTCGAGTGTTGACTTTAAAGACGGTAAGGAATTTTCTGAGAATTCCTTTGGGTTTTTTGAACGCCTTTCAAATTATTAGAAGCGAACGTCCGCAGATAGTTTTATCTTTCGGCGGTTATATTGCACTGCCGACGATTTTTTGGGGAAAGCTTTTTGGCGCCGACGTATATACTCACGAACAAACTGTTCATCCCGGTCTGGCAAATCGGTTGATCGGAAAAATTACCAAAAAAAATTTTGTCGCTTTCAAAGAGGCAGCAAATTTTTTTGACAGAAAAAAAACCGTCATTTGCGGAAACCCGATAAGAAAGTCAATCTTCAAAGTCGAAAAAAGGCCGTTCGTAATTTCGAAAACAAAACCGGTCATATATATCACCGGCGGTTCACTCGGCTCTCACAGCATTAATGTCCATGTCAAAGACATTATCAACGATTTATTGGAAAATTATATCGTCATCCATCAAATAGGCGAAACGAAAGAATATCACGATTATGAAGATTTAACTGCGCAGCGAAACAGTATGCAAAAAAAATTAGCAGATAATTACTTTCCGGTAAGGCATTTTTTTGAGGATGAAATCGGTTACGTGTATTCACAAACGGATTTACTGGTCGGAAGAAGCGGAGCCAATACTTTTTTTGAAACATTAGCGACCCGAATCCCCGCTCTATTTATTCCTTTACCTTGGTCCTCAGGACGCGAACAGCAAAAACACGCGGAAATTTTTGCCCGTCACGGTATCGGTGAAATATTCCATCAAATAGAACCGAGCGGAAAACTTTTCAGGCTAATAAAATCAATGATTGCGAACTTGGATTTTTATAGAAAAAACTTTAACAGTTTGAGTATGGAATACAAACAAGATGCCGGCAGGATCATGGTATCGGAAATTTTTGCGGGTCGTTAGAGCTTTGGTTATATTTGTTGTCATTTTCGCTCTGACATTTTTTGCATTATCGGAAATTGATAACGTTTTCAGGATAAAGACGGTCAAAGTTCTTGGAGCATCGAAAAGAACCGTATTTGGGATTGCTGATTATTCCAATAAAAACATTCTTTTTCTAAAAAATTCCGATATCGTATCTGCCATCAAAACAAAAAATCCCGATGTTGACACCATATCGGTCGCCAAAAAATATCCGTCGACCTTGATTATAAAAATTTCCTTTTCAAAAAAGTTGGCAGAATTAAGAGTGGCCGACGGCTATTTCAGCCTTTCAAAATCGGGAAAGATAATATCGAAGGAAAAAAATTCTAATCGTTTACTTCCGCAAATATCTTATTATCAAAATCTGAATTATGACGAATACGAACCGGGTGAAATCGTTGACCTCAATGACATAAAAAGCAGTTTATTTTTTATTGACTTTCTCCAATCTATCGGCCTGAAAGTCGATAGTCTTGATATTAAAGACGTGGATATGCTAGTATGTAACATAGGAACGCAGAAAATTATATTTACGAGCCAAAAGGACCTTGATACGCAGGCGTACCAGATAAAAGAGTTGATAAAAACCTTTAAAATCGAAGGAAAGCAGTTTAGAAGCATCGATTTGAGGTATGACAAGATAATAGTGCAGTTTTAATAAAAGTCCATGAACCGGTAATTGCTTTTTTTTGTGATTTTACGAACTTATAAATCAAATTATGCCAGACAATTTAATTTGCGGCGTCGATATCGGAAGTAGTAAGGTGGCGACAGTTGTCGGAATAAAATCACCTGAAGAAGGCGATTTAAAAATCATCGGCTTCAACTCGACAGTCTCAAAAGGCGTTAGACGCGGATTGATTGTCGACATCGGTGAGGTCACTAATTCGGTCGAGGAAAGCGTCGAGAAGGCCGAACGAATGGCCGGACATAAATTAACCTCCGCTTATGTGTCGGTCGGCGGACCTCACATATCATCTCTCAATTCTCACGGTATTGTCGCCGTTGCCAACCCCCAGACCGATATCAGTGAGGAGGATGTCGAACGGGTGATCGAAGCGGCCAGGGCAATTTCCCTTTCGACGACAAGGGAGATAATCGACGTTTCGTCAAGGGATTTCATCGTCGACGGGCAGTCCGGCATAAAAAACCCGGTCGGCATGAGTGGTGTCCGGCTGGAAGTCGACACCCACATCATAACAGCATCGCAAACTAATTTGAAAAATATTGATCGGGTCTTTGATGATCTTGGACTGCAAAATAATGGTTTTGTTTTTGCCGGAAAAGCGTCGGCAAGCGCCGTATTGACCAATACAGAAAAGGAACTTGGAGTAGTCCTTGTCGACATCGGAGGGGGGAAGATAGATATCGCCGTATATGTCGATGGCGCTCTGTCTTATTCATCATCAATCCCGATAGGTGCCCGACATATCACCAATGATATCGCTGTCGGACTAAGAGTGTCGTTGGATTCGGCTGAAAAAATTAAACTTCATTTGAGTAAAATGACCTCCGGCGCCGCAAGAAAAAAAACTTCTGTCCAGTTGGATTTTCACGAGCTAAATTTACCGGAAGATGTCAACGAGGTATCTTTGAAAACACTCGTCGACGGTATCATCGCGCCGAGATTGGAAGAAATTTTCAAATTGATTTTTGATGAGATTGAAAAAAGTGGTTTCGGTCAAGCGATTCCGTCCGGACTGGTCATAACCGGCGGTGGCGCTTTGACGGTCGGCATGCTTGAGACTGGTAAAAGGATAATTGGACTGCCTATTAGAGTTGGGATCCCTGAAAAAGTAGGTGGGCTGGTTGACGAGATCATCGACCCGCAGTACGCAACGACAGTCGGCTTGCTTTTATACGGTTCGGAAAATATAATGAGCGAAGAAACAGGCTTCAAAAACTTTAATAAGATATTTCGTGATTTTTCCTTGGGTGGTTCGGTCGGTAAGGTAAAAAGTTTTTTCAAGCAGTTTATACCATAAAATATAAAGGTTTAAATGTTTTAAGATTTCGAGGCTCGAAAGGAAATCTTAGAACTTTTAAACTTTAGAACTTTCGAATTTTTTACATGTTAATCAAACCCAGGGCTGGTCAGGCAGCGCGGATCAAAGTCGTTGGAGTCGGCGGCGGCGGCGGTAATGCTTTGTCCTCAATGATCGCCGAAGGCGGAATTTCCGGTGTAGAATTTGTCGCTGTCAATACCGATGCTCAGGCTCTTCTCAATAATAAAGCTCCGATAAAAATTCAAATTGGTGAAAATCTTACTCGGGGATTGGGAAGTGGTGGCGATCCGGAAGTCGGTCGTCAAGCCGCTGAGGAATCACGGGAAAGATTAAAAGAAGATCTGTCGGGCGCCGATATGGTATTTATTACGGCGGGGGAAGGCGGGGGGACCGGAACTGGAGCGTCGCCAATCATCGCCGAAATCGCCAAGGAAACCGGAGCCCTGACCGTCGCCGTCGTCACGAGACCATTTGATTTCGAAGGAACTAAAAGGAAGATTACCGCCGATGAAGGAACTTCCAGACTCAAAGAAAAAGTCGATACAATGATCGTCGTTCCAAATCAAAAAGTCCTTGGAATCGTTGATAAGAAAACTCCAATTTTGGAAGCTTTTAAGAAGATCGACGATGTTCTTCATCAAGGCGTCAAAGGAATCGCTGAGCTTATAACGACTCCGGGTCTTATTAATGTTGATTTTGCCGATGTCCGGACAATTATGCAAAACGCCGGCACCGCCCTGATGGGTATGGGCG
>JAJYIX010000010.1 GCA_021789865.1 bacterium | reverse complement strand
ATACCATCATATTTCTGTTTCCCTTTTTCTTTTTACCGATAACTCAGGAATTTTTTTTGACCAATAAGCTTTATCTTTTGGCTTTTGCCGCCCTCATCCTGCTTATGGTATCGCTCATCGAACTTCTCGTCACCCGGAAAATTGTCTGGACGGCAAAAAAACTCGATCTACCGGTAGTTGGATTTGTTGTCGCCGTTGCTCTTGCAATTTTGGTTTCGTCGACAAATAAGATTGGCGTTCTTTTCAATCTCAATTTCGGATTTATCATGTTCTCCGCCTTGACTGTCCTGTATTTTTACCTCGCCCAAGGAAAAAGAATTCCTACCCAGATTTTTTATGCTATTCCGGTTATCATGTCGGTCTTGGCGATTGTTTTTTTCTTCCAGCCGGCAAGCAATCTTAATCTTCCCGCCTATTGGCAATTTTTAAAAAACCCCGCGTTTAATACGTTGTCGGATCAGTTGACGTATTCTTTGTTTTTGGGATTCTTTGTTATTTTTTTCGGTGTCAATCTATATGAAAAACGCGATTTCAAAAACGACCTACTTCCTTTCGGGTTGGCGGTAATCGGGACCGGTATGACGGTATTTTCCCTTTTTAAAAACGGGCAACTCATTTTACCCCCCTGGAATATATCTTGGTATGCCGCTCTTGAAGTATTGAAAAATATACAGACGGCTGTTTTTGGTGTCGGAGTCGGCGGATTTTCGGATATTTTTACAAAAGTTAAAGATTTTGCCTATAACCAATCATCCGACTGGCAGATATTGACTTTTAACGCTTCCCGTTCGACCATTCTTCATATCATGACGGAAACGGGACTTCTTGGATTGGCGGCTTTTATTTTCCTGCTCTATACGGCTTATACGATTATTATCAAAGAGAATATCGGTTTGGCTACCAAAGCCGTTTTCGGATATTTGCTTTTGGCGATGCTGCTTTTCCCTCCGTCTTTTGCCATATTTTTCTTGTTGTTTCTGACGCTTGGCATGATGTCCAATGAATCCGATGTCGGTTCGAAAAAGATTGTCAACAGTCTTGGAGAAGTGCCGATTTTTTACATCGGAATGACTTTGATTTTTATCGCCGTCGTTCTGGGTAGCGGATATTTGTTGGGTCAGGCTTATGCCGCCGAGATTTTTTTCAAAAAATCGGCCGATGCGATCGCTACCAACAACGCCAACGCTGTGTACAGCAATATGAAAGAAGCCCGTATTCTTAATCCCTATGACGAAAGATATATCATCAATTTTTCTCAGACTAATTTGCTTTTGGCCAACAGCATAGCTCAAAAAGACGGAAAAAATATCAGCGCTCAGGACAGGCAGATTATAAATCAAGCCGTTCAGGCGGCAATTTCCGAGGCCAAACAACTCATTGTTCTTGATCCCAATCGAGCCCAATACTGGCAAAATCTGGCAATCATTTATAGAAACATCTTGTCTATAGCCCAAGGAGCCGACGTCTGGGCCGTTTCCGCATACCAGCGGGCGATGGTTTTGGACCCTAGTAATCCGGCCTACACCCTCAATTTAGGTGGGACTTACTACATTCTCGGCAAATATGACGAAGCAACGAGATTTTTTGAACAAACGGTTTCTTTGAAACCGAACTGGGCCAATGCATACTATAACTTGGCTTGGGGTTATTTTCAAAATAAAGAGTACGATAAGGCCGTTTCGGCGATGCAAAGCGTCTTGACCCTGGTTGACAAAAAAACATCCCCTTCCGACTGGGACAAGGCTAACAAAGATCTTTCCGACTTTAAAAAACAGCTGAACGCGACTCAAACTCAGGAAACGTCGACACCGTCGGCCAATTTGAGTTTACCGAAAAAACCGGAGCCGGTCATCAGTCCGAAATTGACCTTACCCAAAGAAGCTTCGCCAGCAGCAAAATAACTTGAAGACTGTCTTAATATCAAGACAGTCTTCAAACAAAGAGCGTCCCTATTCAAGAATTAAGTCCTTGTACGATCTAACATCTTCGCTTGTGTCCTCATAACCTTCTACAAATCCTTGATATGAACTAAAACCAAAACCTTTTGCCTTTTTAAAATAATCTAAAAGTAAATTTTTCTTCAACCATGGAAAATTATTTTGCCCTAAGTAATCTCGGTAACTTGACCATTTGTAGGAAGATAGTGGCTGATTCTTTCCAATTAATTCTTTCGAATTTTGATGAATGTAACGACTTAAATGAAGAAAATATTTTTCATTTTTAATAAGGATTCCTTTATACCTGCTCTGAAAGAGTGGCCCCACCCTCTTATACCTTTTATTAAAATATCTTCCATATTTTGTATTTAAACTTCTCATAAACATTTCGATATCACGATCCTCTTTTTGTTTTAACTCCATATGAAAATGATTATCCATCAAGACAAAACAGGCCATATTGATTCTCCCATAAAAATTATTGATTTTATTAAATTCAATAATTCTTTGTGCTTTTTGAAGATCGGTCATATCCTGATGATTTAAGCTTTCAATGATTTCTTCTTTTGGCAACAGATATTCTTTCAGGTAATTGAGGAAAACAAGGCGATCTTGATCGTCCAAAAATATATTTCTCTTTTCTACGCCTCGATTATATATGTGGTAATAACCTTCGGATATATACTTTTTTAACGTATTTTTTGCCGGCATAGAGTATTAAAGACTGTCTTATAAAAACTGTCAATGGACTATATGCTACAAAAATCGTGTTGCGGATTACCGTAAGGCTCGGTAAACGCTGATGTATACAAACAAAGAAGACAGTCTTGGAAAGAAGACTGTCTTTATTTTATTTGAGAAAATTAAGAGGATTAAGTAGAGCGTCTGCCGCCGATCGAATCTCAAAATGAAGGTGTGTTCCGGTCGAACGGCCGGTGCTACCCATGACGCCTATTTGTTGACCCTGATTGACGTGTTGTCCGACCGACACTAGTATCTGCGACATATGGCCATAAAGAGTTCTGTAACCATTTCCGTGGTCGATCATAACCATGTTTCCGTACCCGGTATTATCCCAACCGGCGCGAATGACGACACCCGTATCGGCCGCCAAAATCGGCGGAGCCGACGGATTGGCGATATCCAGAGCCATATGATACCAGACCGGATACTGAGTAATAATCCCCGATGTCGGCCAAATGAAATTTGATGGTCCACGAGTCCCAGCTTGTATCGGAGCTATAAATTGTGATGAAGCAATAGGCACTGGAACAATTGTTCCGTCCGGAACATATATATACTGGCCTACCGTCAAAGCAAAAGTGTCCAGATCGGCATAGTCGTTGAATGGATAGTTTACGATATTTTGAGCGTCGACATGATATTTTTTAGCGATGCTATAGATCGTGTCGCCCGAAACAACTTTATGAGCGATTCCGGTGATTGGCGGTATCTGTAATACTTCTCCCGGCTTGATGATGTCGTTTTTTATGGTTTCGTTAGCCCACCGGATCGTATCTTCAGACACTCCGAATCTTTTGGCGATAGCGGCGACCGTATCACCTCCCTTGACTGTGTATTGCACCATACCCGTCCGTCCCTTGTCAGAAATGACCGTTTCCAACGATCCTTGGTAAGGGTTATAAGAAATGACTGAAGTTGATTCGGTTGCCTGAGCTTCCGGTGGTTGCCCGAATGGTGAATTTTGAATGATGGTCGGTCCTGCGATAAAGGTCGCCGCTATGATGAAAAGAAAAGAAAAATTCAAAAAAGAAGACGAATAACGACCCCGTTTGACGATTAAAAAAGCGACGATGACGTCTTTTATGCCCTCAAAACCGTGACCGGCGGATAAAAGCCTTGAAATTAGGTAGTCTTTCAAAAACAAGAGGTATGCATTCAGATCGTCCATAAAGGAGATTATATTATACCAAACTAAAGGATTGGCTATACCTAGATAAAACCATTAAACAGTTAAACAGGTAAAACCTAAACAAGCGACTAAACATCTAAACTCAAAAAGCGTTTAATAGCTTAGGTTTTTTAATGTTTTTTTAACTGCTTAAGCTTTAAGGTTTAACAGTTTTTACACCATCGCTGCCGTGATTCTTCCGATTGCGACTTCAAATGCCGCTTGTTTTAGAGGCATTTTGCGGGCAAGCGATTTTTCCCAAATGGCTTCGAAAGCACGGGTGATCATAACTTTCAATTTATCGTTGACTTCCTCTTCGCTCCAAAAATATCCGGCCTTGCCTTGGACCCATTCCAGGTAAGACACGGTGACACCGCCCGAATTGGCCAAAACATCCGGGACGATGACGACACCTTTTTTGGAAAGATTTTCATAAGCCTCTTCGGTCAACGGACCGTTGGCCATTTCCAAAATGATTTTTGCCTTTACTTTGGAGGCATTTTTTTCGTGAATGACGTTTTCCAGTGCGGCCGGGACAAGAACGTCGACCGGTAATATCAAAAGTTCCTCGTTCGTAACTTTTTTACCACCATACCCTGACACAACGCCTTTTTTTCTTTTGTAATCCATGACGGCGACCGGGTCGAGCCCATTTTTGTCGTAGACTCCGCCCTTCGAGTCGGAGACGGCGACGACTTTAAATCCGGCTTCATGTGCCAACTTGGCAAAAAAATACCCGACATTCCCAAAACCCTGAACTGCTACGGTAAATTTATCATTTGAATCTTTGGATTTTTGATTTAGTTTTGCAAGTAACGCTTGTAAAACGAACAGTCCACCTCGTCCAGTCGCTTCGGTTCTTCCCAAGCTTCCTCCCATTGACACCGGTTTTCCGGTAAATGTCGCCGGCGACTTGTAACCTTTGATCTTCTGGTATTCGTCGATCATCCAACTCATGATTTCCGGGGTCGTATTCACGTCCGGCGCCGGTACGTCGATATCTTCGCCTATGACATGAGCAATTCTAGCCGCAAATGCCCGGGAAAGTCGCTCCAACTCCATTTTTGAAAGTTTTTTCGGGTCGACGGCGATTCCACCTTTGCCTCCTCCATAAGGAAGTCCGGCGACGGCGCACTTTATTGACATCAAAGTGGCAAGGGCCTGGACTTCTTCACGGACCGTGTCCGGGTGAAAACGGATTCCACCCTTATAAGGGCCAAGGGCACAGTTGTGCTGAATTCTCCATCCGCGAAAAACTTTTTTCTTTCCATCGTCCATGTTGATGGTCAATGAAAATTCGTGAGCGAATTCCGGCTCAACGACTCTTTTTACCATCTCTTCGTCCAACTTCATTTTTTCGGCGGTCTTCCTGATCAAAGCTTGCGCCGACTCAAGCATTTTTTTTCCTGGACTATCCATACAATATAATTGTTATAAAATTTATAATAATTATAACCATTATAAGATCCTATTTTCATTTAGCCATCTTTCCGCATCAAGTGCCGCCGCCACTCCCATCCCGACTGCCGTCGCCGCCTGTTTGTAGACATGATCGACGCAGTCTCCGGCGGCAAAAACACCAGCAACCGAAGTAATGCTTCGGTAATTTTCAACCGGGTCCAAATCTTTAAACCTTAATTTTTCAAACGCCGCTCTTTCCGCGGTGATAATATAGCCTTTTTCATCAATCACTATCTGACCTTTGAATAAGTCTGTGTCCGGTTTGTGGCCAATCGCGATAAAAAGTCCATCCAGGGGAAATTGGCCGATAATTCCTTTTTCGTCAACATTCAATACTTTCATCTGGAGCATTTCGGGGGCGACTTTTTCGACTTCTTCTCTGGATTTCTTAAGTAGGGTCTTATCGGAAGGATTTATCAACACTTTGGCCCCACTGACTTTTTGTTCTCCCAAAACCTCGGTCACTTGAGCGTTGAAAATCTCATGGATCTTCGGATGTTCCATGACTTTTTTGATCATGATCTTTGACGCCCTAAACTCTCCACGTCTGTGGATTATATATACTTGTTTGGCAAAATTGGCTAAGGTAAGAGCCTCTTCCATCGCTGTATCTCCTCCGCCAACAACTCCGACGACTTTATTTTTGAAAAAAAATCCATCGCAAGTGGCACAAGCCGAGACGCCTTTGCCACGAAGCCGTTGTTCTGAGGGAAGGTTGAGCCAAAGGGCTTTGGCTCCGGTCGTGATAATTACTGATTTTGCCATTAAGGTCGAAGTTGTCAAATTTTCTGCGCTTTTGGGGTTAGGGGCCCCACCTGCGCCAGAAAATTTTGGCAACGAGACCTTTAGAGGCGTGGTAGAAAAATCTACTCCTATCACATTCTGATCAACGAAGCGGACTCCGAATTTCTCGGCGTGTTTTCTCATTTTCTGGATTAGTTCCGGTCCCATTATCGACTCGTAGCCCGGATAGTTTTCTACCTCGGTCGTCAGAGTCAGTTGACCTCCTGGAGGCGAGCCGGCAATTACCAGAGGTTTGAGTCCGGCCCGTGCGTTATATATGGCGGCGGCCATTCCGGCCGGTCCTCCACCTATTATGATTACATTTTCAATCATATTCAGAAAAATTATAAATCTTAAATTACAAGTTTCAAATAAATTCCAATTTATAAATCCAAAATTTTAAACAATTTTTTTAGGATTTATAGATTTATGGCTCTTTCCACCATTTGTTCTACCTGTTTAGCTTTGTCTTGTGGTACGATCCGGCAGATGTCGGAAACGACGATTTCTTTTGAAAGTCCGTCTATTGCCTTTTTCACGGCTGATATTTGCTGAAGGACCTCTTGGCACTCCCTTCCCTGATCAACCATTTTCTCGATTCCGCGTAGTTGACCAATGAGTCGATTTATTCGTTTTGATAAATCTGAAGTTGACATACTGTATAGGAGTATACAGTATATATAAATAACTTGTCAAGAAGGAAATTAAACAGTTAAACATTAAACGGTTAAACTGTTAAAAAAACATTAAACTAAAAAACTATTAAACGTTTAACAGTTTAATGTTTGAGCGTTTATTTAAGGTTTAATTGTTTAACCGTTTAGGAGTTTAATCCTATAGTCAATAGAATATCTATATCAAACCACCACAATAGTAGATCAATTTAGCCTTGAATTGAGATTTAGGCGCCTTTACTTAAGGATTCAAGGAATTCCTTATTGGTTTTGGTCTTGCCTAGTTTCTCGATCATGGCTGTCAGCCTTTCCTCGGGAGTAAGCAGGCTCAACATCCGTCTTAAGGTAGCCACTTTATTCAGCTCTTCTTTGCTAAAAAGCAGTTCTTCATGACGGGTGCCCGATTTTTCGATGTCTATTGCCGGATAAATTCTTTTGTCGGCAAACATCCGGTCCAAGTGGACCTCCATATTACCGGTTCCCTTGAGTTCTTCATAAATAAGGTCATCCATTCTTGATTCGGTTCCGACCAAAGCGGTGCCGATGATAGTCAAACTTCCACCTTCTTCACAGTTTCTGGCCGCGCCAAGGAACTTTTTTGCCGGATAAAGGGCCGATGGATCAAAACCACCAGACAAACTTCTTCCCGTATTGGTGACAGAAAGATTGAGGGCCCGAGCCAGTCGGGTGACGGAATCCAGCAAGATAATGACGTCACGACCCATTTCAACCAACCTTTTGGCCCGGTCGAGTGCTAAATTGGCGACCTTCACCTGTTGGCGGGGCGATTCGTCAAAATTGGAGGCGGCTACCTCACCTTTAATAAACCTTTTGATCTCAGTGACCTCTTCAGGCCGTTCCCCGATAAGAATTGCCATAAGATAAGCCTTAGGATGGTTGACGGCGATAGCTTGGGCAATTTCTTTAAGGAAGGTCGTCTTGCCGGCCTTTGGCTGAGAAACAATGAGTGCCCGTTGTCCAAAACCAATTGGAGATAATAAATCCATTATTCTTGTCGAAAGAACATCCGGATTGGTCTCCAGTTTTATCATTTTGTTCGGATGGAGGGACGTCAATTCGTCGAAATGTTTTCTTTTTGACGACTGTTCTTCGGTCATTTCTTGACCGTTGATTTTTTTGATGAGAAGAAGGGAATGAAATCTTTCGCCCTCTTTGGGCGGCCTGGCTAATCCCTCGACTTCGTCACCCCGTCTGAGCCAAAAACGTCTGATTTGACTCGTCGAGACATATATGTCACGGTCGGGCGACAAAACATAGTCGTGGCGAAGAAAACCGTAGCCTCCAAAAGTTATATCCAATACCCCCGAAGCCTGATAACTTATTTTCAAATCATCTTTCAATCTCTCTTCAAGGGGAATGTCTTTTTGGGATGTTACGTTAAGGGGAGCTTTGGTCGGTTCGACAATCGACGACGTCGGCTTATCAGCTTCGGGAACAATCGGTTTTTCCTCATAATTCTCAATCAGTTTTGAAACGTCGAGAGTGTCTTCTCCTTTCGCAACGGGGGGAGATTTTTTTTGTACCATAGAATATAAAAATTATATTAATTAATAAGATATATATGTTTTCAATTGCCTAGAAAGCTTTTTTTCATGAAGGCTTTTTCCGTAATAATGATCCTCCTTGGATGAGGTGAAAATGAACTTTTTCCTTGAAAGAGAACGGGAAGATACTCTTGAAAAGCCCACGGGCTGCCAAGAAGTTATCTAATATCGAGTGCCTAAGGTACCCGATTACCCTAAATCTTTGAGTTGTAAAGAAAAAGTTTCAATGTGCTATACCTCATTAGGAGGACCTGATACATAGTATATATAGCACTTATTTATTTGTCAACTGTTTGTTTTTTCGCTTTAAATAAATGGCAATTCCGACGGTTGACGACAGGAGCACCAATATGATAAAAATAGCCACGGTTACATTGGCATCGATGGCATTGTACATATATACACATTATATATAGAAATTAGATACATAGTTATTAGAGACATAGATTCATAGTTATAGAAAATAGAAAAAAATCTATCTTCCTATCAAATTAGTATGCCGTCATTTGCTATAATTTTCATAATGAAAATCGGCTCTTATATTTTCTTGGCGGTCCTAATCTTTATTCTCATATTCGTCGTTGGTTTTCGTCTCGGACAGAATGTCGAGCAAACCAACAAGACAATTGATAGTATTGACAAGTATATTAGCGCTCACCCGACACCGACTCTGGCTCCGACAAAGTCGATTCTAGGGTTCAAACTCTATCAAAATAAAGACTGCGGCCTGCAATTCTTGATTCCGTCATCACTGGCTAAGGAAGTCTCCTCGACCTCAGCCACTTTTAGCGACGGAAAATCCGATGTTTTAAAATACGACTGCCGTCTTGCCTCACCGTTTACTCCGAACAAAGATAAAGCGGTAAAAATTGTTTTCCAAAAAAGAAATGTTGAAGCAGAAAAACAAGGCCAGTTGACGTCTTTTCAAGTCTATAATCCTATAAAAGGCCGGTATATTTATTTTTCGGTCGATCAGTCTCTTTATCCCCTTTTGGACAAGACCCTAGAATTTACCAGTTTGTAAGCCCTTGGCGCCGGTACTTACTATGAAAAAATTGAGAATTGCGTATTTCGGTTCACCGGATTTCTCCGCCTCTTTTTTGGAAAAACTTTTATCCGAGCCTTATCTCAAAAATATTATCGACGTCGGTTTTGTCGTTACCCAACCCGATCGTCCCGCCGGCCGTAAACAACTAATAACATCAACTCCCGTAAAGCAAATCGCTAAGAAATATGACTTAGATGTTTTAGAAATTGACAGTCTAAAAATTGAGGATTCATTGAAAATTTCAAATTTAAAATTAAAAATTTCTAAGTGTGACATTTGTCTTGTTTATGCCTATTCGGCAATTATTCCCGCCGATTTTTTAGCCTTACCCGCTCTTGGATTTTGGTGTATCCACCCATCGCTACTTCCAAAGTACCGCGGGACCTCGCCGATGGCCACTGCCCTGATAAATGGTGATAAAACAACAGGAATGACCATAATCAAAATGGACGCGGATATTGACCATGGACCTATTATCGCTCAAGAAAGTTTATCGATCCTAAATACCGACTATAGGACTGACCTCGAAAGAAAATTGACAGACATAGGATTTAGTTTATTCAAAAAACAAGTTACTTTGCTAACGAGTTCGCGAGTTAACGAGTTGAAAAAAACCCGTGAACCCGTTAACCCGTTAACCTTAAAACCTCAAATTGACAAAGACGCAACTTATACAAAAAAACTGACGAAACAAGATGGTTTTATTGATTTTGAAAATTTTAAATTGAAAATTGAAAATTCTTCGGAAGAATTATACAACTTGTTCCGAGGTCTGTATCCTTGGCCGGGCCTCTGGACCCTTCTTCCCAATGGCAAACGCCTGAAAATAATATCCTTGGAACTTTCGAACTTGAAAACTTTGAAACTTTTGAAAGTCCAATTGGAAGGTAAAAATGAGGTCGATTTCGAGACTTTCAAGAAAGGGTATCCAGAAGTATTCTAAATTTTTAAAATCGTCCCCACCAAGTATCCGACGAAGGCTGAAGCCATTCCGATGAGGGCCATTTCAATACCATGCTTTAGGAAGTTGCGGCCAAGGGTCATCTTGGCTTTATAAAACCCGACGTAAAATAAAACGAGCGCCGACACGACCAACGATATGAGCATTGCTGTCTTGACCGGCAACAACAAAAAGGGTATGAGCGGGATGAGCGACCCTGCAAAAGCAGATATGAAAACAATGATCGCTTTTGGCCAAGCCTCTTTCCGATCGATTTTCTCAAGTTTTAATTCCTGCTCCATCATCACTTTCAA
This sequence comes from bacterium, assembly GCA_021789865.1. Classification (GTDB taxonomy): domain Bacteria; phylum Patescibacteriota; class Microgenomatia; order UBA1406; family GWC2-37-13; genus GWC2-37-13. The sequence continues at coordinate 14,179 of JAJYIX010000010.1, read as the reverse complement.
CCAGGTTTTTTCATCCGCGGTAATTTTGTTGACGATCTCTTCGAGCACCTTTCCGGTAAAACCGTAATTTTCATACAGGGCTCTGATCTCCTCTTTTTCTCCTTCCGGCACGTGCTTGATCTCGTATTTTTCCCGTTCAAGTTCCGATTGATAGTAATCAGCCTCGGCCAAATGCGAAGTATAGGCAACCGCACCCATCGAAATTGATTCGGCAAAAGTGGCCGCCAGTCCGGCGATAATGACTATTTGAGAAGAGACAGTCGCCGCTGCCATGCCGAGAATTATCCCTAAGACATTTACTAACCCGTCCTGCCCACCCAATATTATCTCCGGCAAATTAAAACTCGTCAAGTGGGCTTCGTCGTGGTGAATGGAAGAATGAATGGCTTCCGGATGATGAGCTTTCTTAACGGCTTCAACGTCATTTTTTAAGTATCCCTTGCGGGCAGTATCGACTCTAGACATACAATTTGGAATTTATAATTCAGAATTAAGAATTCTATTTCAAATTATGAATTCTAAAATCTAAATTCTAGATTCCGATATCGCTTTTCTAATGTTATCAAATAACTTCTCCATCACCCATAAGTTGTGATGGGTTGCCAAGGTATATCCGAGAATCTCTCTTTGTTTAAACAAATGATGGAGATATGACTTGGTAAAGTTTTTGCAGACGTAACAATCACATTCGCTGTCGACAGGCTCCAAATTCTTTTTATAGACTGCCCTCGTAATGTCGATTTCTTCGTTTTTTAATTTATTATTTGATATTTGAAATTTATTTGTCATTTGACATTTGACATTTGACATTTTGTATAGGGTCCCCATCCTCGCCAGCCTCGTCGGTTCGACACAATCGAAAGTATCAATCCCGTATTTCACAAGGTCAATAATATCGTCAACTTGGCCTACTCCCAAAAGATGAACCGGCCGATCTGCCGGCAGGTAATCGGCGACCCAGCGAACTTGGTCGCGCATTTCTGACTTTGACTCGCCGACGGATACGCCCCCTATCGCCACCCCGGGTGTGCTTTGCGCCACAACGAACTCCGCCGATTTTTTCCTCAAATCCTCAAAAGTCGAACCCTGGATTACACCGTATAGATACTGATTAGTTTCAAAGTTTGAAGGTTTTAAGGTTTGAAGGTTTTTGGAATTTCCTTTCAAACTTTCAAACTTTTGAACTTTCGAACTTTTATATTGAATACACCTCTCCAGCCACCTATGAGTTCTCTCCATGGCTTTGCTAGCATATTCATGTGTCGCCGGATAATAGGTGCATTCGTCGAAAGCCATATTGATATCGGCCCCTATCTTCGCCTGATATTCCATCGATTTCTCCGGTGTAAATTCGATAAGTTGTCCATCAAAAGTCGATCGGAACTTTACCCCGTCTTCGGAGATCTTAACAAGCAAAGGCTCTTCTTCACCACGCACATCCGCTTTTCTTTGCCTGCCGAGGGTTGAGGAACGAGAAATTTTATCACTTTCGAGAGGGGCCCCGCCTTTAGGCGCGGGAAAGGCTCTCGTGTGAGAAAATTTCTCTTCCGGAACCCTTTGATTTCTTGCCAATGAAAATACTTGAAATCCTCCGGAATCGCTCATAAGAGGTATATCCAGCTTGGAATATTCATGGATTCCTCCGGCTTTGGCGATTATATCTGCTCCCGGATGGGTCACCAGATGATAAGTGTTCACAAAAGCCACCTGAGTCTTGATTTGCCTAACCATTTCGGGAGTCAAAGTCTTGATCGTTCCCTTGGTCCCGACTGCCACAAATGAAGGTGTCTTAATAATCCCATGATCAGTTGAAATCTCCCCCAACCGAGCCTTGGATTTGGAAGATTTGTGTAGAACTTTGAAAAAATTACTCATGTATAAGTATCGCTACAAATTATATATCCTAATTTAGGAAATGAGTTTTTTATTTGAGATGTTTGACATCTAATTTCAATGGGAGATGTACCTCTATTGGATTAGTTTTACTTAAACCTGTAAAATTTGAAAATTTAAAAGCAAAATGATTCTCTAGTTTCTCAAAATCAAATAGCTTTAATCCCGTTTTCTCATCATGTAAACCTAACGGTAATTCATCAAACGTTGCATCTTTATTTTGGCCTTTTAGCGTTCCATAATTTACTTTTCCTGTTTTTAATTCCATACTCATAAAAGACATGCCTGCTGGGCCAGGTGGTCTTGATCTAAATGAAAATGAAAGAGATTCTTTTCCTTGATCATTTTTCCACTGAAACGTAATTGCTTTTTCTTTGTTTCCTTCAGTTCCGATGACCAATCTCACATCTGAGTTTTTTGATCCTGACTCTTTTGGCTGCTTTATTTTTACTGTAATAGACTCTTTATCTCCTATAAAACGTCCCTCTTTTAGATGACATTTATATACTCCTGAATACTCTTCGTCGTTTTCACTCGGATCTGATGTAAAGTCGTCTATTTTATCCGATTGTTTAATTAATGAAAGTAATGACGATTCACCACCGATGTCTAACCCTCCTAGTAGTTGTGAAATTATTTCTATTTGTTTTTCTGTTGTTTTTTCCTTAGGCGGCATACTTAGAATGATTATACAATAATACTCCTATAAAATCACCATCGCATCCCCAAACGAATAAAAACGGTAATTCTTTTCTATCGCGATTTTATATAAGTCTACCAAAGATCGCCTGGCTCCGCGATACTGCAAGAAGGCTTCGACAAGCATCATCAGGGACGATTTCGGCAGATGAAAGTTGGTAATAAGAATGTCGACCATCTTGAAGTCGTAGGGCGGAAATATGAAAAGATCCGTTTTCCCATATATTTTGTCATTTGGATTTTTGATTTCATTTGCCATTTGAAATTTGTCATTTGAAATTACGCTTTCCAGCGTCCTCGTCACCGTCGTCCCGACCGCCACAAGCCTCTTGCCCTCCGATTTCAATGTTTTAAAACATTGTAATGACTCTTTTCCCACCTCAAAATATTCCTCATGAAGCTTTTTTTTCTTCATGTTTTCTTCCGTCAGGGGGGCAAAGGTGCCCAAGCCGACATGAAGGGTGACAAAATACCTGTCTATCCCCTTTTTTTTGAGCTTTTCGAATACATCTTCGGTAAAGTGTAAAGAAGCGGTGGGTGCGGCGGCTGAGGCCAACCGGGCGCCGTCTGGTGCCCGGGCGAAAATTGTCTGATATTTTTCCATTAATTCGTCTCTTTTGAGGGGTGATTTTTTCAAGTAAGGCGGAATCGGCATTGTTCCAAATTTCTGCAACAAATGGAACAATTTTTCTTTTCCAAAATCAAATTCCAGTTCAAATATATTTTCTTTTTGGCTCCTTATCCTGAGCGAAGTCGAAGGATCGAAGAATATTTTTTCACCGACGTTAATTTTTCGATCGGCAATGACTTTGACAACCCGTAAACCCGCTTGCCCCTCGAAGCCAGGAAGGCGAAGTGGGGTTAACTCGTTAATTAAAAATAACAGTATAGCCTTACCTCCCGACTCTTTCTTCATAGTAACCCTCGCTGGCAATACTTTGGTATTGTTTAAAACCAAAAAACTTTCCTTGGGTAAATATTTGTCCAGATTATAAAAATGATCGAAGACTATTTCATCGCTTCCCGTATCGTAAACAAATAGCTTTGATGAGTCGCGTGGGGTCGCCGGCGCAAGAGCCAAATTTTTTTCCGGAAGAAAATAATCGTATTGATCCAAATCCATTTGAATATGATATCAAGTTTTTTTAGCTTTCGTTATCGGATCTTCTCCCCAGCTTTGTACCAAATCAAAAGTGATTGGAGTTGCCTGTCTCCAAACCAGATTGAATATTGATTCCAAAGTCTGCGCTAGCAATTTACTGTTGATTATAAGGCCCCAAATCTCTTTTTCCTTTACTGAAATTATCCTTACCCAACTTCCGGATATCTCTATCCTCTGATTGATAATAAATACCTTGTCTTCCACGTATCTGATATCTTTTGTCATAAGGTAATCTTTATTTCTGCCGATTTGATAAGACAAGACGTTTTTTGACCAATCAGTCAAGGGAATTATCCTTTTTTCTTTATTTTTTCGCGGTCTTTTGTCGAGGCTTTTGTCGACGATCTTGTCCATTTCAAGGCTTCCAAAGATGTCAGACTCGAAAAGATAATCGAATGAGTAGACCGGCAAATCAAGATCGTTCGCCAGACTTAATTGATAGACGTGCTTTGCCCCTTCTATTCCCGGGAAAAACCTGAAATCGGAATTGCTTTTATCCTGATGAAAATCTTTTTTGAGAAATGGCATGATGTTCAATATGTCCCACTCAAGATGGGCCAAATCTTCCCTTTTTTTCTGAAGGATCGTCCGCAGTTCTGACGGGTTTTTGGCTTTTATTTTCGTTTGTTGTTTTTGGAATCCATCGCTTTCCTCCAATTCAACCAGTCCCTTTAAAGACAAACTCATGATGGCGTCGTACACGGTGGTCCTGGGAATTCCGGTGATTTTCGCCAAAGCAAAAGGAGTCAGCTCTTCATGTTTTAAGGCTTCAAGATAGATACTGGTTTCTTTTTCGTCGAGCCCAAATTTCTTGAAAATCCTTTTTAAATTGGCCTTGGAATAGTCCATAAGCCTTATTGTAGCCCCAAAGTCGGTGTATGTCAACACTGTCCGACAGTTTTGACAATGATATTATCCCCTGATAAACTATCTCATAGTTATTATCATAAACAGAATATGTGTACGCTCGCCGCAAAAAAAATGTCTGACGGATGGTTTTTAGCTAAGACCCGTGATCCGGTCTCGTGGATGAGATGGGACGACGAAATTCGTCTTTTCGACTCGAAAAGTGACAGACTCAGGAAATACATCATCCAAAATCCCGATATTCACGAAGACGGATATTATGGAGGTATGAACGAAAAAGGAGTTGCCTTTGTCTCGACTTATGTCCATGTCGATGAAAATCAGATCTCCTATATCAGGCGCCCTTACGTGAGATTCATACTCGATGCCGGAAGTGCTAAAGAAGCGGTCACGATCATCAAAAGATTTTATCCAAAGATTGGCGGCAATATGTTTATCGCTGATTCCAGGGAATGCTTTGCCATCGAAGGCGCACCCGAGAGATATTTTATCGAAAAAATAAAAGGCGCTAGTGTAAAAACAAATCATTATGTCCACCTGCCGGACAAAAACCTTGTCTTTTCCGCCAACCCGGCTTTAAAAACGTGGTCGGAATTTAGAAAGTCCAGGGCGGAAGAACTGCTTAAGAAAACGGAAAACGTAAAAGATATGGAGAATCTTTTGAGGGATAGAAAAAATTCCGAAAAAGGAATTTCCATTTGCCGGACCAGTAAGGAACTTGCCTGTTATACTCATTCCGCTTTTATTTTCGATACGCAAAACAAAACTATCTATTACAGCCAGGGAAATCCTTTGGAAAATCCTTTTAAAAAATACGTCTTTCCAAAAAAATAAGGGCGGATCTTGCGACCCGCCCTATAAAAATTATTTCCTTTGGAAATTTATTTGTAGTAACTTCGTACTTGGAACAGGAAATACCATGAGATGACGGCGCCAAGGACCAGTCCGATCAAATCGAAATGAACTAAATTATTGACGACGTTCACCAAAGATACATAAAACATGATATTCCAAGCTGACTTAGCTCTTTTAAAAAGTCCGGAAATTGAAATCGCTTCCATTACGACGATTAGCCCGGTCACAACGGTCGTAACGATGTACCCGAATCCGGCAAAGGGTTGTCCGCTCATCATGCCGCCGATGGTTCCCAAAGGCACCATGAAGGCTCCGAGTCCGATAAGCGCCAAAAAAGCAAAGGCGCCCATGACGACTCCGATAATCGTAAGCCATGGGGCGAATTTGACGATAAGCTCCTTGATATTTTCCGGAAGGGCCGGAGCTTTATCGGCAAAGTAAACTTTTAACTGGTCTTCAAGCTGACCCAAAGCTGATTTGATATCTGTCCCTTTTGTTGCTGTTTTCGCCATAGGGGTTTTTTCATATCATCCCGCTGAGCGGGATCTAACTTATAAATAAATCACAATAGTAATCCTGCAATAATTATAAGGGCTGGTGTCAAATATACAAATGGATTTGAGCCGCCGGTCGATAGCATCTTGGTGACGGTAGTCGGTGCTGTCGTTGACTGAGCCAGGTAGGTGGTCGTCGGCGTGGGTGTGGAAGTATAGCCTGGGGCCGTGCAACAGGAAACTTGCGATGGGTTGGCTTTACACGCCGTTACAAAATCTGGACTCGAACAATAATTGCTGCCGTCAACCGCCTGGACACAGACATATCCGGAACGGCAAGGATTGGTGGCATTATCGCAATCTTTGGTACCGCAGGCGACTGGAATCGGAGTTGCGGTCGGGCCGGGCGTACCTGTTGGGGTCGGGGTACTGGTTGGCCCTGGAGTCGCGGTCGGTGTCGGCGTGTTGGTGATCCCGGTAGTCGGGGTAGGAGTTGGAGTATTCGTAATTTCAGTAGTTGGCGTTGGAGTGGGCGTGTTGGTGATTTCCGAAGTCGGTGTTGGGGTGGGAGTAGGGGTATTCGTTGGAGAACTTTTTGTACATTTATCAGAAACCTTACAATCTGTCGTTTCACTTTGCAAGCAATATTGGCCGACTTTGTAAGGATAGCAATTCCCCGTACATTTACACTCGTTTCTAGTGACAATACACCATTCATCGCCTTTACAATAATCTTTTCCTCCTTCGTGGAAACCACATTTTACACTCCAGCTAGAAGGACAGTTTCCCGGCGCAGGATTAGCTTTTGGTTTAAAAGGAAAAATCGTGTTACTAAAAAAATATCCCGTCAGTCCGACGATTATTATCAATAAAAATATATTCGCCAATAAGAAAAAATTGCCTTTTTTCTTCTTTTGTATGAGCCTTAAAGGAGTGAAATTGTCCAACATGTTAGATAAATAATAACATAAATGAAGATCGGTTTAAAAGTTTAAAGGTTTAAATGTTTTAAAGTTAATTTATACAAAATAAATTACTGTATTCATTTTAAACCTTTAAACTTTACTTAATGTCATGAATTTATATGTATATTTTCCGTCCGAGCGTTTTTCTTCGCTTTCAATCTTTTTGAAGTCAGAATAGTCGGGAAAATAGGCATCCGCATCGGGATAATCCCCATCGACCAAAGTCAGATAAAGCCTGTTGGCGTATTTTATTCCCTGTTTAAAGATGCTCGCTCCGCCTATCAGGAATATTTCGCCTTTATCATTTTTTTTAGCTTCAAAAATCGCTTCATCGACCGATTTGAAAATTCTGAACTGGCTTTTTTCCGGTTCGACTACGTTCTTCAAATCTGGAATATAATCCGCATTTTTCGTTACGATAAAATAATTCCTTTTCGGAAAAGGCCGCTGGCTTTTCTGGTAATAGGAGAGAAGCGATTCAAAAGTCTTGCGACCGACGACGACGGTCTTCTCTAAAGTCAGATTTTTGAAGCGCAATAAATCTTCCCTAATATGCCATGGGATTTTGTCCTTGATCCCGAGTTCCCGATTTTTTCCGATTGCCGCAACTATGCTTATCATTTGGTTTGTCCCACCGGCCCAAATTACACCTACGAGGTGTACTTTGGCCCGTCTAATCAATATAATTTACCCTAAAAATGCTCTATTTAAATAAGGACGCTCTTGTAATGAAGACTGTCTTTGTACAAAGACAGTCTTCATTTCTTATTTGACTTTAAAGATGTTCTTTTTCTTCCCGTAGTATCCGCCGCTGACGCTCAGAAATTCCTTTGCCTTTATGGTGGGATGGAATTTATAATCTGTCAACTCGACATATTCCGGTCTAAAGTCGTCGATTTTTTTGAAGTCGTGATTAAAACTAACCTGAGGAAATTTATATGGCTTCCTTTTCAACTGCTCTTTAACAGATGGGATAAGTGATTCGTAGATATGAACGTCTCCAAAAGTATGGACAAAATCGCCCGGTTCATATCCCGCCACTTTGGCGATTATCAATGTCAGTAGGGCATAACTCCCGATATTGAAAGGCACGCCCAAAAATATATCGGCGCTTCGCTGATATAACTGCAAAGATAATTTTCCGTCGTTGACGTTTATCTGATACATGTTGTGGCAGATCGGGAAGTGGGAAGTATCTTCGTAATCGGCCATGGTGTAGAGGTATTCGGGATTCCAGGAAGTGACGATAGCATTATGGGCCGCCGGGTCGTCTTTAATTTCATTTATTGCCCACGCGAGTTGATCGATCGTTCTTTTTTTGGTAGGTTTACCCGCCGTAGCTTTAGCGGAGGCGGGCCAAGCTCTCCATAGTTCCCCGTAGATTCGGGGAAGTCTCCCCCACCGGTCCGCAAATTTTTTATCTGTCCGTATTTTCTCAATAAATTCCTCTTTTGGTACTTGGGATTTGGGATTTATGATTTTGTATTTTCTATAGGGGTAGTCATCCCAAATATGAACATTATTATCGACCAAATATTTGATATTCGACTGTCCGGACAAGAACCAGTAAAGTTCGTGCAAGACGCCTTTCCAATAAACTTTTTTTGTGGTCAACAAGGGAAAACCTTTGGAAAGATCAAAACGCATTTGTCTGCCAAATACCGAATATGAGGCATCGCCTGTCCCCCGGTCGACTTTCCGGACGCCATGGCTCAGAATATCCTTCATTAAATCGAGATATTGTTGTTCGCCTGTGTTCATGCTGTTTTTAAGTTAACGGGTTTTGCGAGTCAACGAGTTTGTTTTAAATAACCCGTTAGCCCGTTAACTCGTTAACCGGATAACTTGTATTTTTAAATCTGTTTCTCACGCTTCTTAGTTGTAACCCTACCCCCTTGCCATTGACCTTTATACTGCGTCCCTCCCCCTTTTACTTCATAAAACTGGGCATGAGCAAAGCGGCAACCAAGCTCTAAGGTGACGGGAACAGGTCCTTCGTTTTTTGCGGCAAAAGTCACTTTACCGTGATATCCCGGCGCAACGTTGCCCGTCCTTATAATCAGGCCGGACCTAAAAGTCGTCGTTCTGGGCTTGAAATTTACCGTCAGATCCAAAGGAATATTGAAAGTCTCGACCGAAGACAGCAAATAAAACTCCCCCGGCTTTATAGTTATTTTTAAATTTTTATTTTGACTTTTAACTTTTGACTTTTGACTTTCGACATATGTGGCAATTGTTTCTATTTGCGGTGTTTCGCGGTGTGTCACCCCCAGGTAGGCTGTTCCTCCGACGATTTTATGCACCTCACCGAGGCGGATATCAAAGCCTGCCCCTTCGGGAGTTGTCAATTCGCGGTCATCGAGATTCTCGACGAGCCTAATTTTTTTCACCAAGTGAAGTAGTTTTTTCGGCCCTAAAATCATACTCGTACATTCTAAATTATTGAAAATTAATATACAAGAAGATATTTTGGAAATTAAATATACTGGCTAAATTTTACTGGAACCACCTCAACGGTTAGCTCCGTTTCGTTGCCTAAGCCAAAGTAATGATCGGCTTTCATGGAGATATTATCAAAAAAGTTATATATTGAAAATTTGACCATCGTGAAAAAATTGACTTTCTTTTTATAAAGCAGTCTCTTGTTCAGGGCATGCACCAGCCAGTGAGAGGCACCCAGATCCAAATTAATTTCGTGGTGTTCGGCCAAATCTTCCAATATTTTTTCGACGTTTGGTTCTTCCATAAATCCAAAATTTATTCTTACCGAAAAAATGCTTCCCTTTTTTTCGTCGGCAAAAAATTTGATTACTTCGTATCTTTTATCGTGAAGGTGGGGGTTCTCCCGGTCAATATGGACGTTCAAGATGACAATATCTTCGGGTAGTTCCCGATACCGATCGTAAAAAACCTGCAAAATAACCGGAATTTTATCTTCCTTTTTTTCAACATTTCTGGTTGACAAGAAGATGCTTGACCTAGCAATTGTGTCGGTCGCTGTCGTCTTTGATTTTATTTTTATTAATTCTTTGACGGACATGTTGGTTCTGACCAAACCGTTGTGCATGGCTGTTTTAATATTTGTTCCCCAATTCCAAATCAACATAATCGAAAGAATGACTATGGCGATCGAAAGCGGAATATATCCTCCTTGGAAAATTTTCAAGGTGTTGGCTGACAAAAACAGTGTCTCGAATAATCCTAAAAATCCAAAAAGAAGGAGAGACTTGAATTTTGCCCATTTCCAATAAAGCCTCGATATATAGTACATCCCGACCGTTGTCATAAGCATGACTCCGGATACGGCCAAGCCGTAAGCTCCGGCCAAATTGGCACTCGTTTTAAAAACCAAAACGAGAATTACCGTGCCGATATACAAAATCCAGTTGACGATTGATAAATATATCTGTCCATGATGGTCTTCATTGGTGTGGTTTACCTTCATAAAGGGAAAAAGATCAAAAGCCATCGCCTGGGTCGTCAAGGAGTAAGCCCCGGAAATCAAAGCTTGTGATGCGATAATCGTCGCGGCCGTCGCCACGACAACCATCGGAATTAAAAATAGATGAGGGACTAAACTGTAAAAAACATTGCCAAAAATTACTTTACTTCCGGACAATAGATACGCCCCTTGGCCCAGGTAATTCAAAAGTAAGGCCGGATATACCAAGACAAACCAGGACAACCTTATCGGCCGGCGACCAAAATGCCCCAAATCGGCATACATCGCCTCACCCCCGGTGACGGCCAACATAACGCTTCCCAACACAAGAAAATCGGTTAGGATGGTATGGCTAAATAAAAATACGACCGCATAATACGGATTGACGGCGGCCAATATCCCCGGATGTTTGATGATTTGCAAAGCCCCAAACCCAGCGATCGACAAAAACCAGACGATAATGACCGGTCCGAAAATACTTCCGATTTTGCTTGTCCCCCGGCTTTGGATGGCAAAAAGTCCGGTTAGGATGAGAATGGTTATGGGAACGATATATGGTTGAAATGCCGCCGTCGCTACCTTTAATCCTTCAACTGCCGATATGACGCTTATCGCCGGCGTGATGATTCCGTCTCCGTACAAAAGCCCGGCAGCGAAAATAAGAAGCGTAATGATGAGAACGCGGGCGGCGAATTTTTTCTTAGCCAGAAGGCCATATAAAGCAAAGACTCCGCCTTCACCGTCGTTGTCGGCTCGCAAGACAAAAATAATATACTTAAAAGATACGATTATTGTAAGCGACCACAAAACAAGACTTATACCTCCCAAGACATTTAATGCGTTATGGACCAAATCGGCGTGGCCAAAGAATATTTCATTAATTGTGTAGAGGGGCGACGTCCCAATATCACCATAGACTACCCCCAGGGCTCCGAGCGCCATTTGTAATAAGCTTCCCATATTCAAAAAACTCTATCATACCAGCTACGGATTAAGTAATCAATCAAAAAATTAAGAATTGATGAGTCCTGCCAAGATATCGACAATTTCCCCCATTGTATACCCGGGAAATTTCGTGGACAATTTTTTTGCAATTTTCTCAAGGGCGTTCCACTGGGCTTCTTTGTTGGCTAAAAATCTCCACGCCCCGGTTTTGGTTTTTTTGGCGAACCTAAACCAAGATATTGGACGTCCCAATTTCCCCGCCTCGACTTTAAACACCCGCAAAAGCTCATCCTCGATTTTTTTCATAGTTCTCTGGAATTTATAATTTTTAATTAATTAATTTCATCCATCGATATTTCGATCATCGGTACTTTTCTTTTTGCCAAGAATTTTTTTACTTCATCGGGCAGGGTCCCCTCCATGAATACCAATGGAACTGTGCCGTTGTGGACGTCCAAGATCTTTTTCAAGTTGTCCCAAAGGCCTTGCCGTTGAGGAATAGCGATAGATTGTCTTCCAATTTTTATTCTCCACTTGCTTTTTTGACCCGAGTGATCAAGATGAGCATTGGATTCCGTGCAGACCATTTCCCAGAGATTGTATAGGCCGAGAGCAAGTTCTTCGGCGTCTTGGCCCTGAAAGTTCGAAAGGTATGGAATTAAATACTGCAAAGCTCCGTCTGATGCCGGTTGATAATCTGTTTCCAGGCCGATATTCGCGGCGGCGGCGGCAAGCTCGCTTGAATGTAACTTAAGAGAATCTCCGACAACGATCATGGCGGGGTTGTGCGAGTAGAAAGATCCGTCACCTATTTTTTCGTGTTCTCCTCCGAGTACGCGTTCGTCGACGCAGCCAAGCCAAAAAGACTCCTTATCTTCGCCGCTATTTAACTTACGTTTATACTGATCATCCTTGAATGTATATAAAATTTTATCTTTTTCTTCCGTATTTTTAAGCCACTCCCATCGCGAAATACCCTTTTGATCTTCGTATTGATACCAATCTCCGAAGTCAAACATATCAGGTTGAAAAAATACGGTCAGATTACCCGGCAGTTCGACTCCGACGGTAAATTCGCCATCTTTCATCTTATTTTGGATTTCCTTTTGAGTTTCGATAATGAGTTGCTTAGGCATCGGTAGGTTCTTCTCTTTTTTCTTGGGGTCTGATTCCCGTATTTGATTCCATTTATTTTGTGCGAGAGTAACGATTGTCTGTGATAACATTTTCTCTGTCTTCTTTATCGCTGTTGTAACGCCTCCTGGCTCGGACATCGCCGAACAAGTGTCGCCGCCGGGTCTGCCCCATACCCGCTCCCGTTCTCCTGGAGATGAATCTAAGACCGCCGATATTTGATCAAAATTCGCCGTAGCGGCATATCCATCATTGCTATATTTTTCAAAAAGCGTGTATAGTAGCGCCGGATCGACCTGAGCATGTGAACGGATGTGGATGGATTGACCCGAGCTTAACTTTTCAGCTACGACTCTTGACTTTAAAGGATTTGGATTGGCTTCCTCAATCGCGGTAAAGGCGGCTCCTCCGGGAAAACGGAAGATTCGCCCTTCGCGCTCCGCCATGGCAAAAGGGCTAAGTTCCGAAGGATTTTCCATAGTCGTCTTAAGATTATTTTTGACGGCATTCCCGACTGCCGAGAAATATACCTGCCAATGATTTAAATTCTTAGCTTTTTCATTCATGTTTAATTTTGAAAAGTAATAACTTGAGGAAGTTTACATCAGATTGTCAGAAGGCGCTTGACTTCATCCTGACAGGATTATGATATTTTGGTCATATTTTTATATAAATTCTGGTAAAATATGACAAATATGTCAGAAAAATATAAATTAGTTGATTCTGTCAGTATAAACACATTTAATCATGATGCCGAGAAATGGTTAAAGATAATCCGCTATCACGAATCGGGCACAATCATCGCTTTTCAACAAGATGCTTTTTATCGATCAACTCAAATTATTTCCAATAAAAAAATACTAAAGAAATATTTAGGAAATTATTTTAGGAAGTATTTAATCGGATACATTCAATTTGAACAGGGCGATTTGTTCGAAAGTATAAAAAACACTGTATTGATCCTTTGCAATGAAAGGAAAATAAAGATTGATAAATCAAAGAGCCTAGATAATCTGCTTATCGATATTGAAGGTAAAGGATATGATATTGGTCTATTTATGTCTCACATCGATAATTTGATATTTGATGAAAAAAGTCTTTTAAAACTTGAGCAAATCCTGAGAAAGTTCCGGAATTTTTCTGTTATCTTATTTTTTACTCAAAATATCACCTATAAAAAACATTTGGGCATAATTAAAAAATGTTCTTCTCTTTTTTCCAACATTGATATTTATCCTTTATATGGGAAAACCGATAGTCTGTTTTTTTTGGAAAATAATTGCAGGTTGTGGGATATTAAACTATCGAGTAAAGAAAAGGATTCTATAGTCCAACAGACTGGGGGTTACTATTGGCTAATACGAAGTATTCTCCGTTCAATTCGCGACAACCCAAATGGTTCTTTAGAAAATGCATTGAGTGATCATCTGTTGATGAGTAAAGTGGAAGTGCTTTGGGATAGACTGACAAGGGAAGAGCAACAGATCTTAAAAAAAATTGAAAACGGTTCATTAGACAGTAAAGATCTTATATCGGAAGAATATAATTACCTTTTAAAGATTCATTTACTGAATCTTGACGGGAATAAAACCAGTCTTGGAATACCCTTATTTAAAAAAATCATTAAGAGAGATTTCCAAGTTGACAATATACAAATTCTCAGCAATGAAATATTTGTGAATAATAAAAATGTCACTTACGAACTTTCAAAAGGCGAATTCTT
>JAJYIX010000058.1 GCA_021789865.1 bacterium | reverse complement strand
GTTCCGGTCTCGGACGGATCGGGAGTATAAGCGATATAGTAGAGGTTACTTGTATAAGTTGTGTCGGGATAAGCGTCAAATACGACGTTGGCCCTCATGCCTTGTTTAAGTTTTACGACGTCGGTCTGCTCGGCGGTAGCCGAAAGAAATACCGTATCTGGATTTACGACGTCAAATTGCGCTCCGGCCGGGGTAACATTGACTCCGGGGTACGGTGTGTCGACTCGAGTGACGATTCCGTCTATTGGCGAATATAAATTAGCATATTCCATGCTGAGATTTTGCAGTTCAACGTCGAGGACGGAATTGTCGAGATTATACTGATTGTTTTGTAAATCCCTTCTCGCTTGATCCCTTAATGACTGGCTCAGGTCGTATTGTTGGTTCCATTCGTCCTCAATTACTTGTTCGAAGTTGTTTCTTTCGATTGCGTAAGAATTGAGGTATTTAGTCAATCTGTTTTTCAAATCTCTCTGATCCAGTGAGGCGACGGCCTGGGATTTTTTTACCAAATCTCCTTCCTTGACGCCGACCCAAGCAAGTCGACCCGATGTTTGGAATTTTAGTGAAATTTTTTCTTCGGCGTCGACCTGTCCCGACAAAGAAAGAATATCCTTTAAAGTACTTTTTTTGACGACATAACCGTTTTGTTTGAGTTGGGAAATTCGGGCATAATTATTACGATACAATATGTACGCGACTAACAAGACCGTCAAGATCCCCAAATACCACTTTTTTTTGAAGAACTTAAGTACTTTCGCCATAGTACTTATAAATTTATGGACTCAGTTAATTCTACCACCTACAGGAACGGTTTCCAATCGGCGATAGGCATGACGTTGTAGCTGAGGAAGTTCCAGGCATAAAAATAAATACCAACCAGGATAATAAAGAAAATCAAACGATATTTTTTGTCCGTCAAAAATTTTTCGAAAGCGATGGCCGCAAATGGCCATATTGGAAGGCTATAACGAGATATGTCACGATGCTGGACAAAAAGAGTCGCGACAAAAAATACCAAGCTGTAATAAAAAAAGCTTCGATATTTGCTTTTCCAAAGGGTGACGACGGCGACACCGTATAACAGATAATAAAATACTACGTCCTCAAGCCAAGCGGTGCCGACCCAGGTTTTTTGATAGTTAAAAACAGCAAAAGGAAACATTAAATGAATATTGTCACCCGAATGAAAGTAAGCCAAAAAATCACCCATTTGCCGCCAATAAATCAAAAACACCGTCAAAAGCCCAAACGGGATAAGAAGTGTCCAAAACCACTTGAGTTCGATTCTTTTTTTATAAAAAAGTCTTTCAAGAAAAACGAGACCGTATGCTCCAAAAAGCAATATTCCCGGACTCTTGACCATGACCGACAGTCCGCCAAAAATACCAGCCCAAAAATACTTATCTTTTTCGAAAAAATAGACCGACAGAAGAGTCAAGAGCATGAATAAACTCTCTGGTGCCCCGACTACTCTGACGACCAAAAATCTCGGCAAAAACAACAGTGTTGCCGTCAAAAACATCGGATGATTTGTCAAACGGAATTTTTTTACCAGGTAGTAGAAAAAACCAGCCAAACCGATAGTGGACAGGATATTCACGAGTAACATCGATTTCAAGTATGCCAGCTGCTTGACGAAAACTCCGATTATTTGTTTGAAGACGAAGATCAAAGCCGGATAGAGCGGCAGGTGGGCGGCAAAATAAGGTGTATCGTGGGCGTAGAAAGTCTTGGCGACGATGACGTAAAGTGGTCCGTCATAATTTTTATATATATACTCAAAACCGGCTGTTCCGAGATTTAACCCCAACCATGAATTAACCTTCAATAAAAAAGGCAACCAAAGCAACAGGGTACTTATTAAAATAATGAAAGTTAAGGTAAAATAAGGATATATGCGTCGCATAAAAAGTATTTTAGCAAAAAATTGGTTGATATTGACGATATTTATCGCCGGCATTTTTTTAAGATTTTATAATTTTTCCGGCTTCGTAACTTTTTTAGGCGACCAGGGACGGGACGCAATCATCATTAAAAGAATTCTTTACGGACAACATTTCCCGGCCATTGGGGCGCCGACATCGGTTGGCCAGGTCTATCTCGGACCTTTTTACTACTACTTCATCGCCCCCTGGCTTTTGATTTTCCATTTCAATCCCCTTGGGTTGGCCGTCGGGGTCGCAATATTTTCCTGTGCTTTTATTTTGATTAACTATTTTATCGTCAAAGAACTTTTTGACGACAAAACGGCTTTAATATCAAGTTTTCTAATCGCATTTTCTTACGTCTTGATTGACTTGTCGCGTTTCTCCTGGAATCCCAATCTTCTTCCTCTCTTTTCTTTACTGACCATATACTTTTTTATCAAGGCTATAAAAACCGGTTATTGGAAATTTTATCTCCTCTTTGGTGCTTTTTTGGCTTTTTCGATCCAACTCCATTATCTGGCCCTATCTTTGTTGTTGCCGATATTGATCCTTTCCCTCCCGAAATTATTCTCCAATTTTCTAAAGTTTCTCGGCTCGGCGGCGATATTTTTATTTTTTTCCACCCCGCTTCTGATATTCGACCTGCGGCATCAGTTTTTGAATACGAGAAACTTTCTGGCTCTTTTTAAGGAATCGTCATCAGTTAAGGCCAACATTTTAAAAAATTTTTTCGATACGTTTTCGACTTTAAATTTCTACATATTCAATACGAAATTCAGCTTTTGGATCAATATCGTGCTGATATTTGTCATCGTCGCGTTCTTGGTCAGTTACGTCAAACGAAAGAAAGATCAGATGTTCAACTTTGGATTGATATTCATACTCTCCACATTTGTCTTATCGCTATATAGCGGTCCAAAATATTTACACTATCTTGGCGTGCTTTACCCGTTTTATCTCGTCGTCATTGCCGGTTTTTTGGCTAACTTGTTTAACAACATCGGGGAAAAACTTTTAATCGTTTTTTTCCTCGTCGCCTTTGTCGCTTTGAATTACCAAGGTTACACCTTTTTTCACGGAAGAGGATCCGACCAGATAAGGACTGCCGAAGACGTCGCTAGAAAAATCTTTGTTCATGTCGATAAGCCAAAGTATACCGTCACCGGCCTTCCGGACAAATACTCCGATTCCACGTACCGATATTTTCTCGAAATTTGGGGCAAAGCGGCTCTCGAAAAAGATTCTTTGGAAAAAGCTGACGAACTTTTTGTCGTTTGCGACAGTCAATGCACCCCGATAATCGGAAATCCTCAGTGGGAGATTGCTTATTTCGCGCCGACAAAAATTGTCGCCAATTGGAAAGTCGACGGAGTTAGAATATACGAACTAGTTAATAGTGAATCTAAATAACACGATCTAAATGTTGATTTATCATTTGACTTTGAGGGTTGGGTTTAATTTATATGAAAATTAGTTTAATCATACCTTGTTACAACGAACAGACGAATATCCAAAAAGGTGTCTTGGACAAAATCGGTAATTACACCAAGGATAGAGATATTTTTTCCGAAGTGCTGATCGTTGACGACGGTTCGCTTGACGAGTCGGCCACTCTCGTTAAAAACAAATACCTGCCGTTATTTCCGAAGTTCCGGCTCGTCAAAAACAAACATCAAGGCAAAGCTTACACCGTCATAACCGGGATAATGGAATCAAAAAGTGACTTCGTCATGTTTTCAGATATCGACTTGGCAACTCCGTTGGAAGAAGCGGAAAAATTGATCGCGGAAGTAAAAAACGGATACCAAGTGGTGATCGGATCCCGCTCAAAACTTCGCGAAGGAGCACCCGTCCTAAGAAAAATCCTCGCTTATCTCGCGATTCTTGTCCGGAGTGTCATCATCGGAATTAAAGGCATCAAAGATACTCAGTGCGGATTCAAACTTTTTCAAAGGAAAGCCGCCCTTGAAATAATCGATCATCTTCTAGTATTTCATGACGGACGAACCGTCGAGGGATCATCGGTCTCAGCTGGCTTTGACATGGAATTTCTTTTCTTGGCCTATAAAATGGGGTATAAGATTAAGGAAATCCCCGTTCACTGGCGACACGTCGAAACGAAAAATGTCAACTTTGTCAAAGATTCTTTTGAAACTATGAAAGATATTCTGAAAATTAAGTATTTTTATTTGTCGGGAAAATATGAAATTAATAAATAAATTTTGGCCGGCTTTTCTTGTCCTTGCCCTGTCGGCCGCTTTGATATTCTATAAATTCGACCTCATCCCAAAAAACCTCGCCTTTGACGAGGTCGAGTTTGCCAAACTAGCGGCATCTTTGAGCAATCGTCCCTACATCCCCTATTCGACTCAGGCGACCGGACACGCGACTCTGTATTTTTACCTGATCCTTCTCTCTTTCGGAATTTTTAAAGTGTCCAACTTTGCTCTTCGCCTGCCTTCGGCTTTTTTTGGCATCCTTTCCGTCCTGATGTTTTATCTAGTGATGAAGACTGTCTTCCCGAAAATAAAAAAAGTGGACTATGCTTTTTTACTTTCGATAGTCTTTTTGACATTACGATGGTACTTCAACTTCGCTCGCTATTCCTTCGAGGCAACTTTTCTTATCTTCCTTGAGCTGACATCGCTGTATTTCACACTTCGATGTTTTAAAACATTAAAGTGGTACTATTTGGCTTTATCGGGAATTTTTGCCGGGCTGGCATTCAACTCTTACCAGCCAGGACGGATATTTTTTCTCGTTCCGCTCTTGTTTCTTATTTTAAAACCCGTTAACTCGTTAACCGGTAAACTCGCCAAACCAGATTATAGGCAATACCGCCAACAAATCATTAAGCAACTGCTACTTTTCGTCATTCCTTTTTTGATAACCATTACTCCTCTTTCCACTTACTTGCTGTTTCACCAGGACTCGCGCTTCAACCAGGAGTTTTTTTTGAAAAACTCCCAGTTATCAATCGGCCAAAAAGCTCAGTATCTTTGGTCCAATATCAGTTCAACCGCTCTTATGTTTAATTTCAAAGGCGATGTCAATGGCCGGCAGAACTATCCCCTTAAGCCGGCTTTGAACCCGATTTTCGGAATCATCTTTATTCTTGGCTTTATATATTCTCTTTTAAAATTCAAAAATATCTACAACCGGAAGATC
>JAJYIX010000009.1 GCA_021789865.1 bacterium | reverse complement strand
GATCTGCGGTCGAAGTACTTTCGGTTGGCGAAACTTTCCGACAAAAAAATTTCAAAAACAATTTTTTTTATTTCAAAAAACCATTGATATTCCGGGGTCGTGAATCCGATCTTATTGCGCCTTTTATTGACGCTTGCGGGCAGAAGATCTCTCGTCGCAAGACGCAGAATATTCTTATTCCAACCGTTTTCGATGACGGCTTCTTCCGGCAAGGAAAAAATAAATCGGACCAATTCGAAATCCAGAAAAGGCACCCTGCCTTCGATAGAAAATCTCATCGCGTTTCGGTCTTCGTATCGTAAAAGCGATTGCAGACTATCGGAAAAAATATCTTCCAGCAATCTAAGCTTAAGATTGTCGTTTATCGGATGATACCCGACCGATTCGAATTGTCCAGAAAATTTTTTTGAAAGCAATGAATCCATTTTGACCGGTCTTTGCAATCTGTCGCGGAAATATTTTCTCAAGACATCCGGTGAATTTAACAACTCGGTCAGAAGTTTCCCGTATTTTTTGTCTTTCAAAAGCTGTCTCCAATAGACCATGTAATACGGCATGTATCCAGCCATCATCTCGTCGGCTCCCTGCCCATCCAGGAGGACGGTTACTTTTCCATGGGCTTTTTCCATCACTTTATATTGGGCATACGGTCCGGTCGAAATAGTCGGCTCTTCTTGAACTCTTATGAAATCAGATATGTCCTCTATAAACTCTTTCGCTTTTGGTTTGACTTTATAAACTTTTAAGCTTTTAAATTTTGTAACTTCATCGATATATTTTTCTTCATCATTGATTCCCCCTGGGAAAACGGCCGAAAAAGTATTCTGGACTTTTCCGATCGCTTTCGCCCCTTTTTCCTTTTCGACTAGCATTCGATTGACTACAGAAACTACCGTAGACGAATCCAATCCACCGGAAAGGCATGTCCCGACCGGCACCTCAGAAATAAGTCGATATTGTATTGCTTTATGAAGAGATTTTTTCATCGTCGCCACCGCCCTTTTTTCACTCATCCGGTCAAATTTTCGGTCTTGTGACAATCCTACAAGCTCATCTTTTAGGTGCGAATAATAAAAAGTTTTTGTTTTACCTTTAGCAAATTCTAGAACTTCTCCGGGCATCAGGCGATAAATATCCTTGAAAAACGTCTCTTTTTGGTCGTCGTGAATCCTGTATTTTAAATATCGGTAAATCACCTTGTCGTTCGGAGATTGCTCGACGTAACCGGAATAAAATATTGGTTTGATTTCCGAGGAAAAAATCAGTCCATTTTCACCGATCGAATAATATAAAGGTTTGATCCCGAAGTGATCGCGGGCCAAAGTAAGTCTTTTACTCGTTTTGTCGTAGATGGCGATGGTGAACATTCCGTTCAACTTGTCGAAAAAAGCGGTTCCTTCCTGCTCGAATCCATGAAGGACAACCTCGGTATCGGATTTTGTCTTAAAAACGTGTCCTGATTTGATTAGGGGTTCGCGAAGCTCGAGATAGTTGTAGATCTCCCCGACAAAAATTATCAACTTACTACCGTCTTCATTGAATATCGGCTGATCACCTCCTGCCACATCGATTATTGCCAAACGACGGTTCAAAAGGCTGACCGTATCGTCCTTATAAATTCCTTTTCCGTCTGGACCACGATGGGCCAATCTTTTAGAAAAATCATTCAATAATTTATCGTCTTCAAAGCCGTAAAAACCGGCAATTCCGCACATAAATAGTTCAAAAGTTTTAAAGTTTAAAAGTTAGAATGTTTTTTTGTTTTTTATCTTTAAAACCTTTAAACATTCAAACTTTTCAACATTATGAACATGAATTTTAAAGACTTAAATTACATGTTCCTGAGTATTTTTATTCTCTCTTCTATCGGCGGATGTGTGGAGAAAAGGTTGGCAAACCAAGATCCAACTTTTTTGGTTTTCATCGGATTGCTGATGAAAAGGTGAGCCGTCGCCGAGGATACGTGACTCATTGGCATATGGTAATTCCCGATTTTTTCAAGAGCCGAAGCTAACCCTTCGGGATTTCTTGTTATGAGAGCGCCTGAAGCGTCAGCCAAATATTCCCTTTTACGGGATACGGCAAGCTGAATTAAAGTGGCGGCAATCGGTGACAGAATCAGGGCGATTATCAAAAATAAAAACATTATCGGATTTTGATTTTCGCGTTCGCGGTCCCGACCGCCAAATCCCCACCAAAAACTTCTCATGATCCAATCGGCAACAACGGCGATCGTACCGACCAAAACGGAGACGATCGAAGCGACCAAAATGTCGTAATTTTTAACGTGAGATAGTTCGTGCGAAATCACCCCCTCAAGCTCTTCACGATTCATCATGTCGAGCAAACCGGTCGTCGCACAAACAACGGCGTGGGTAGGATCACGCCCGGTAGCGAAAGCATTTGGGGACGGATCATCGATAACATAAAGCTTTGGTTTTGGTAATCCAGTCGCGATCGCCAAGTTTTCGGCGACGGTGTAGAAATCAAAGTAAGTTTTTTTATCAGCCGGCACCGCTTTGTTAGCCCAAAGAACCATTTTGTCGGAATAAAAATAACTGAAAAATCCTGATCCGAGCGAGATAGCCAAACCCAAAAACAAATAAATGCCTGGTGAATCGAAATAATTCCCGATAAGATAAAACAGTCCGGTGAAAATAAAGACGAATATACCCAATATCAAGTACGTCTTCCACTTATTTTGAGAAATCTGGTTGTAAATTGTCATATTTTGGAAGTCAAGGAATCTTTACCACCCAACACCCATCCACTTACCTCGTCAAGCGGTTTTTACCCTTTTAGAACTTTACTTCTATTTTTTTCCTTTCTTCGTCGGTCGCGGCAAAAAATTCAAAGGGTTTAAAAGCGAAACTATTGGCGATTATATTTGTCGGAAACATTGCTATTTTAGCATTAAAATCTAGGACGTTTGAATTATAGAATTGTCTTGAATACGCGACTTTGTCCTCAGTGTCTTCCAATTGTTTTTGTAGGTCCTGAAAATTTTCACTTGCTCTAAGCTGAGGATATGCTTCGGCAACGGCAAAAAGCGATTTCAAGGCGCCCGAAAGCATGTCGTTGGCTTTGGCCTTTTCCTGAAGATTACCGGCGCTCACGAGAGCCGAACGGGCTTTAGTGACATTCTCGAAAACGCTTTTTTCATGCTTGGCGTAACCTTTAACTGTTTCCACCAGATTAGGAATCAGATCAGACCGTCTTTTTAGTTGAACATCTATTCCCGAAAGCGCTTCCTGAATCCTTGTCTTCAAAACGACCAGCGAGTTATACGTCCCGACAAGATATAAGACGACCAACACCAAGACGACGAGTGCAATTATCATATGTGTATATAATTTCTAACTAATTGACTACATTATACATCAAATAAGACTGATGATATAATAGCAACATGGATATTCTTCATTTGGCGTTTCAGATAGGAATCTCCAAAAAATTAAAAAGAACCGGGTGGGTGATGAAAAAAGTGTCCGAGCCGGAAACTGTCGCCGAACATGCTTTTCGTGTCGTCGTCCTCTGCCTTGCCTTGGCCCAAACACTCGGCGTCGATCAGGAAAAATTAGTCAAAATGGCCATAATCCATGACCTTGGGGAGACGTCGACAGGCGACATCGTCGTTGAAAAAGGTAAAATTGTCGATAAAGAGAAAAAAATAAAAAAAGAAAAGATTGAAAAAAATGCCATTAGAGAAATTCTTTGGGGTTTCGGCGAAGATTACGGAGTTCTTTTTCAAGAAATGATCGAAGGAAAATCACCGGAAGCGAGAGCCTTTTGGCAAATAGACAAACTCGAAATGGCGATCCAAGCTTATGAATATGAAAAAAATCAAACGGTTGACCTGAAAGAATTCATTGATAACGCCGATATGCACATTGTTGACCCGATCCTAAAAAACACTATCAACGAACTAAAACGACTAAGGAAATGAACAATTCTTATTGTGAAACTATTCAATGTCGTCGCCGGCCTGAATTCGCACGCTGGACTAATACGCCTGTCCTAACGCCATTCTTCGTCTCTTTAATATTTCAATAATTATTGATAAAATAGGGCATAGAGACTTTTTTGTAGCGCTCATGGTTTATCGGTAGAATAGCTCCCTGTCACGGAGCAGAGCGGGGTTCGACTCCCCGTGGGCGCGCCCTTCCCTCGCCGGATTATACATCTCTGGACAAGGTGGGCAAATAGTCAATAAAGTCCAAAGCTTCTTATATTTATCCTATAATATGATATAATGAAGAATGACTGAGAATCTCCTACAATCGCCCGGCTTTATCGACGAAACTATACTCGCATTCAAAAAGTCCAAAGAAAAATTGATGCAAGTTCCCTTTCCTTTTGAAGAGAAAGGAAATATCAGTCGTTTCGTCCTAAATCAAGACAATCTAGGCATCCGAAAGATTATTTTGGAGACTTTGGACGCGTCATGGTATAAAACATATTTTTTATCAGTAAATGTTTTGGGATTAAATATTTCTGGCGTCACAAGAGCAATCTTTTCTCCTCCCCCGGATTTTCACGGAATCTCGTATAATAAGCTGGAAACTTCCCGTTTGTATATCGCTGGTCTGCCCAAGGCACATTATCCGGGAAATGCCGTGCTCGAACAGGTTTTTTACTTTTCAGATCAGGAAGGTCATGTCGACGACGCAACATTTGGAATCTCTCTTAATAAAGACGATTACAGGAATCCCAATGCAGTCAAACAAAGTCTTTTTTTTGCCGGAACTCCGCAATTCGAATACGACAAGATTAAAACGACGATCGATTATGAAAAAAGTTTCAAAACAATCGTCAATAGACTGGATCAGCTGGCCAAAATGCCTCCGCGAATCTTCGGACGCGCAAGTTTGGATATGATGCATTGTTTGATATAATTCTCTATGGCTTTAGCAGAAAGAGTTCATCCAAAAAGAGAATTGAAGAAAATTTCACTCGACGCAAATACTAGAAGTTTTATCAATACTCTCCGTCACGTTCCCGCTCTCACTTCAGGCAAAATATTCGAGCTTTATTCCCAGCCGAACTCTGTAGTATCGGAGATCGTTCATTCCCTGCCGGATGCCGAATCGGTATTTGTCTTCGACTGCTTTGTCGTCATGCAAGCTCGTGATGAAGCGATCAGAAAAGAATATTCCGATGATAGTTCCCTACAATCGACAATACCGATTATTCGTGCGATCAATAGATTGTGGGCTGTAAACCAAGCTTTTGAAAAAGTCGATTTCAAAGTTGTTAGTCCTGTTGAAAAAGGACATGTTTTAGAACAATTGGCAGTATTTTCAAATGCTTCGGAGAATGAACGGATTTCTTTGATAAAAAATCTCAGGAAAATATTAGAAATCGATACGCCTCCATCTCCTGCTCAAGCTGAGAGATCTGCTACGCTCAACAGACTATTGTCTTCCATTATAAAAGAATCACGCGCCGTCAGCGATATAGAGGCAGAGAATGCCGACTCGATTAAGCCTGGGGATTACGGACTGTCGAAAGCCGCCAATACGATAAATATCGTCAAAAGCGGAACTATCTTCGGTGACCGTCATTTTTTAAATACTGCCC
This sequence comes from bacterium, assembly GCA_021789865.1. Classification (GTDB taxonomy): domain Bacteria; phylum Patescibacteriota; class Microgenomatia; order UBA1406; family GWC2-37-13; genus GWC2-37-13. The sequence goes on along the minus strand of JAJYIX010000009.1, from coordinate 19,689 downwards.
GCGGACTATCGTCCACGCAGATCGAACTATTGAATCAATATCTTGTCCCGTCGCTCGACATAAATATGACAAAATTGACACATCAACCCAAGGTATTCACAAAAGAATCAGCTTTAAAACTAATTCCCTTGCTGGCAAAATTTCGTTATGACGATACTAGCCCCTCAGGCATGGATTTACCGACTTACTATAAAAAGCTTGTTTATAATGCGATATATGAAGAATTGAGTAAGAAGCTTAGAGATAAATCAGATTACAGTCCAAGAGATCTGCAAGGTGATTGGTTAAATTTTGTTAAATCACTTACTCCGTCCGAAATGATAAATGCCGAATCTATCTTGAGAGAGACACTTAATGATCCGAATTTGGTATATCAGGAATATTTGGCTCCCGGACTTGACCGAAAAAGAATATTTCAACTCGTCACGGATTATCTACCTACTGTAAAAAATATCGACGATATCATACTTCGATTAAACGAAGTCCGGATAGCTGAGAATCGGCCGCTGACAAACGACGATTTCGAGAAAGTATTTGCTGATATAAGGTCATGAATTTTATTCGTAAGAAAATTGTAATAAATTAATTAGTTTGTTATAATAATCTAAATGAGCAATGAAGCTATACAAACATCTTACTTTTTACGCCAGTCTCAAGAAGAGAATGGAGTTCGGTCTGTCGAGTCAAATAAACTGCCTAAGACTGTGAAAGAATCCCTAAAACAAAAAGCAGCTGGTAGGTTTCCAGTATTGGAAGAAGCTTTAAATAATTTAAATATTTCGATTCCGAAAGCCTGGACAGTCTCTAGATTGCTTTCTGCGGTCGCCGCGTCTGTTTCCGACATGGTAAGAGAAGATAATGGTTTATCAAAGGATAACCCGCGCGGGGTACAACTAATAGTCAGTGAAGACTTTGCCGCCGAAACAGGAAAAAGAATAATCCCTCAAGGTAAGAAAATAGCGCTTTCTGGTTTTAGCAAGCTAGAATTTAGAGTAGTATATGGGGATAATATTAATGTTGATGGTGAAATTCGGATGCCGGGTTATGGAATGTTCCACGGTGTAATCGGCTTTTGGGGAATACCCTACATAGCTTATCTTGAAGGTTCTACCGGATCGACTCACACTCATAATGATGTAGGTTTGTTTAACCCCAATTCCGGAAATCCCACCGAAAACGGTACAAGACTACTGAATAAACTTGCTAATTTAATGGGAAATAATGTGCCAAAAAGATAACTGAGAGTTATTTTACACCTCTGAGGTGTATAGAAATACAAATCATGCTCAAAGAACAGAGGCGGCAATATATTAAGCAACATCGTGAAAGGAACCCGGGTGTGCCGGAAAACTTCGATAATTTGTACACTACTTTCCTGCAACAATTACATGGACGATCTCACTTTAGATCAGAAAGTCTGAATGAAGAAAGTCGAAACGCCATAATGGTTCTCGAAAGAGTCATCAATAAATTAGGTTATAAACAAATGTTTAATTTCAATTATATCGAAGATATGAAATATTTGGCTATTGAAGAGAATGCGATTAGTACGGATTTAGTTTATCGTAAATCAAATATACCCGTATTAAAAAAACAGGCCGGAGAGGATTATATAAAGGCAAAAGCTAATTTGGAACTGACTAAAACAAACCACAAAGAATCAGCTGTTCTGGATATCCGAGCTAACATAATCTCACATATGATACTGAAAAAATATAATTATGATCTCGTCGCAAAAAAAGAAGTACCGATTGCGAACGTGATTTCTGATATGGAACTGTATTTGCAAAAGGATAAAAGAATCCTCGACGAGATTGCCGATTCCGGACTTGACAAAATTTTGACTTCCAGACTGGAAAGAATCTATGAGTCTCTGACAGAAAAAATAAAGAAGCCCCTGACACCTGAACTATTTGTTGAAATTTACGAATTTGATGACTTAATCGGCGTATATGATCGTAAAGAGTATTTGTCACAAAAACCCCAAGACTTGGAAACTGAAAAGAATATGATTGAGGATATGATAAAGGAACAATCAGGTGTCAAAAAAGCACCTGAAGGATATCAAAATATGAGTATCGAACAAAAAATTTACGAAAATTGGGAATTGGAAAACGCACTTTTTTTGAAGATGAAATCATTTTCTCCGGATCTACTCAAATCCTTGTTTGAAGAAGTAATTGACAAAAATGTTCGTCTATCTGATGATCAGATGCAAGCAGAATCAAAATTAAGCTTAATTAAAAATCATTTAAGATTACTGGATATCGAAAATTATTATATTGGAAAGATTTTGAAAACCAGGAGAAATTACGGTCCACAATGGAAGGAAGCTTTGTCACGTTTCAGGGAAATTGAAAAAGAAGTGTTTATCGCCTGGGGAAAAGAAATGATAGCAGAAGGCCATCAGCATCCATATCTTCAATTTGGAATGAGAAAAGGTTATTTTTAAATTTTGATATAATTTTTTTATGAAAACGATTTGCGTCTTCTGTGCCGCCAACGATGTCGCCGACAAGTACGTCCAGGATGCCAAAAAACTGGCAATAACGATGGTTGAGAGATGAAAGTGATGGCCGACAGTGTCCAGGAAGCCGGAGGAAAGATATACGGAGTCACGATGGAAATGCTAAAAGAAAGCCGAAGAATGAATGCTGACGAAATGATCATAGCTAGAGATCTCCCGGAACGAAAAAAGCTTCTTTTGAAAAAATCCGATGCCATTATATTGTTAGTTGGCGGTATCGGTTCACTTGATGAAGTGACCGAAATTCTGGAATACAAAAAACACAATGTTCACAACAAGCCAATGGTAGTATTAAACACCGATAATTTTTACGAAGGATTGGAGAAGCAGTTTACGAGGATGAAAAAAGACGGATTCCTGCCTAAAAAAAATGAAAAACTTCTTTTTTTCGCCGATTCGCCTTCTCAAGCAATCGAATATATAAATAAGAATTTGTAACTAAATTTCTTACAAATATGCTAGACTTTCACTAATATGAAAGTCGCACTGGTAACCGGTTCGTCAAGAGGAATCGGTGCCGGCATCGCCGAATATCTTCTTAAAAAGGATTTCAAGGTTTACGTCACCTACTTGAAAGAAAAAGAAAGGGCCTTCTCCAGATTTAAAAAATATAAAAATGCGGTAATAGATCAACTCGACGTCACCGACGAAAAAAGCGTCAAAAAACTTTTCGACTCGATAAAAAAAGACGAAGGCGCCCTTGATCTTCTGGTCAATAGTGCCGCAATCGAAATCCCGGGCAAGACGGAAGAAATATCGCTTGCAACGTGGGACAAAATCGTCAACGTCAAGTTGACCGGTGCTTTTATCGTCACCAAATATGCCATTCCCCTTTTGAAAAAAAGAAAAAGGAGCACAATCGTCAATATCACCTCGACCCTGTCACATAGCGGAACTCCCGACTATCCAGCCCATGCCGCCGCCGAAGCCGGTCTCATTAGCTATTCAAGAACCTGTGCAATCGACCTTGCCAGGTATGGCATAAGGACTCACATGGTCAATCCGACGACGACCAGGACCGAAATGTGGAAAGACATCGGCGGATTCGAAGACGACAAGATGTGGAAGCGGTTTGCCGAAAATAATCCATTAAAAAGGGTTTCGACTCCGGAGGACATTGGAAAAGCAATTTACGTACTGACTTTGGATGAGACCGAATACTGGAACGGCGAAGAAATTTACGTAGACGGTGGCTCACACTTTAAATAGTCTCTATGCTATAATAGCCTCACGATGCCCAGAAAAGCGACTGCAATCGACTATCAAAAATTGTTTTTTGCGACTGTAAGAGACCGGTATTTTAGTCTCATTATCGGTATGCTGGTGGCTTTTGTAATTTCTTTTGTGACCTATAAAACTCTTCTTTCGAAAATTCCTTTAAAAATCAGTTTTTCTCTACCGAAAATAAATTTATCATTATTTACAAAAAAATCGCATCCGATCGTTAAGAAAACTGTCAATCGGCAACCGAAAACATACGTCATTCAAGAAGGTGACGATCTTTGGCATATCGCGGAAAAGTTCTATGGCTCGGGATTCAACGCATACGACATATCGCTAGCCAATAAAATCAGCAATCCTTCTGCCCTTTCGGCCGGTCAAAAAATCATCATACCGGTCGTGACCCCCAGACAACCGACTGTCGGAGACATAGCCACCGGAGCCGCAACTTCAAAAGTCGTTTACACCGAAGGAAAATATGTCGTTGAACCAGGCGATTCTCTGTCTATTATCGCCGGTAAAGTTTATGGCGATATCAATGCTTGGCCGCGAATTATGCAGGCAAACAATCTGAATTCTCCGAATGATATCGATATCGGTACGATCCTCGTCATACCGCGATAATTTTTTTAATTTTCGTTATAATGTCCTGAATGAAACCTGGGAAAATCCATATACAATCAATTCTGATATCGTGGCTTCCTGTTGCCTTTATTGTTATTTTACTTGGTATATTTACTTACCTTGTCGGTCAGCAAATATTGAGGCAATCAGCCAACGATCCTCAGATAGAGCTTTCCGAAACTGTCGCCAATTCGCTCTCGAAAGCTGAAAAACCAAATGTACCTTCCAATAAAGTGGAAATTTCCAAAAGCTTGGGTCTTTACGTGATGATCTACAACAGTCAAAAAAAACTGTTGTACTCTACTGCACTACTTTACGGGAAAAATATCAAATTTCCCCTGGGCGTACTTAGTTCTGCCCAAAAAACCGGTCAGAGCCGGGTGACGTGGCAACCGGCGCCCGGAGTCAGACAGGCGACAGTGACGACTTATTTTCACGGTCGGCAATCCGGTTACGTCGTCGTTGGCAAATCATTACGAGAAACCGAAAAACGAATCGACAATCTGGGGATTATTCTCGGTTTCACTCTGACCTTCGGACTTTTGGGAAGCTTATTCATTGCTACTCTAACCTACCTATTGAAATCGTAAACTATTACGTATATTATGTTAGTTATTATAAATATTTTTAAGATATGTTAAAAAATTCTCTTATTGTTGTTCTTTTCGTCGTGGCGGCATTTGCTGGTTATAAATGGTATATGTATCGGGCGGCCTACCGTCAACTCATGGCACAAGCGGCCACCCAATCTTCGCAAAAAACTCCGACCGCACCTTTGAAAGGATTAACCATGCCAAAGACAGGAGAAAATTTTTCCAGTACTCCAGCATATAGTCATGCTTATCAAATATTTCCCGGTCAGCTCACCTCACAAGCCCAGCAGGCGATAAATGGGTTTGATATGAAAACGAGTGACCTAGCCGACGGCTCGACCAAAATCACATTGACCTCCAAGGATCAAACAGACCAGAGCCAGAGTTATACCGTCAAAAGTGGTCAGAAACTATATTTTGTCGAAATGGTATTGAGAGACGACGCAAACACCGGCCATGATATCAATCTCCACGATGATTACGGCGTAATAGTCGATGGCAATGGCATGGTCGTCAGATAAAGATAAATTTCTGATAATTATAACCGCTTGGTATAATATCTATGCCAAGCGGTTTTTTTGCGGGATTAGTACACCGGTAGTATGCCACCTTCCCAAGGTGGAGAAGCGAGTTCAATTCTCGTATCCCGCTCAATGAAATGGAAATAAAAATTCTTCACGACGTCGATGGTGCTAAAAAATCTACTGGTCTTGTAGTTGTCATCGATGTTTTCCGGGCTTTTTCCACCGCTTGTTACGTGGCGCAAAATGGCGCCGAAAAAATAATTCCCGTCGGCGATATCGACGAAGCTTACATGCTAAAAAAAAATCATCCGGATTATATCCTTATGGGAGAAAGGGATGGCTATATCCAGCCCGGTTTTGACTTCGGCAACTCCCCATCCCAGATCGCGGGCAAAGATTTTTCTGCCAAGACGGTTGTGTTGACAACGACAGCCGGAACCCAAGGAATTGCCAATGCAAAAAATGCGGGTGAACTTATCACGGCCAGTTTCGTCAATGCCGCTGCAGTAGCATCTTATGTAAAGCGAAGCAATTGCAAGGTAGTTTCCCTGGTCTGCACGGAAAAGCGTTCAAGCGATTTCAAAAACGAGGACGAACTATGTGCCGAATACATAAGAAACCTTTTGACCGGAATAAAAAACGATTTCCAAGCAGTAGTTTCTTACATAAAAAAGCATCATATTGCCGATCATTTTTTTGACCCAAAAGTCACCTCTCACCCGCCGGAGGATTATGAACTATGTATGGATTTAGACAGGTTTGATTTTGTTTTGAAAGCTAATCATCTCGAAAACGGTTATTTAGCTTTAATAAAGACGCTTTTAGGGAGAAAAAATTGATATAATCATTTACTACATTTATGTACCGACGCGAAAGCCGTTCACGACAGCCTGATCTTAGTGGTTTAAAAATGTCCAAGGAATTTATAATGCCTCCGGATGCCACTCTCTTTTTTGGGCATGACGATTTGATTGCGGATCCCGTAAAAAATCCTGTAATACTTCCTCCGAATGCAACTTATACATTCTCAACTACACTTGATGCGTATTGGTCAAATGCTTTTTCGGCAATACAAAATGGACAAGGCTATGGAGGAATTCATTTACGAAGCGGCCTTGCACAATCTCAGGCAGATATTTCTTGGTGGTTTCCTGAGCCTGAAAACACTAGTTTGATTTCCGTAAAATTACAAAATTTAAGCCCACACACAGCCACTCTCGAAGAAGGGGTCCGTTTTAAAATAGGACAACCATATTTTTTTAGAACGCCTATGCAGGGCCAACAATTAGAAAACTTTGTAAACGAAATCGGATACTTATCGGATAAAAATGCTTCTAAACCTAGAGTATTGAGAAAACCTGAAAAAGAAAAATATGCCCTAAACTCAGGGATAAAATTGCCTATAAGTAACGAATTCGATGCTTTGGAAATTCCGCTTGTCGTTGCTTTAGATAATAATCAACTTCATGGAAACATCGAACTTGATAATTTACCAAGTGGTCCAGATAGAGAGGCATTGCATAAAGTTCTAAGAATTAATAATGAAGGATTCGAACTAAAATCAACTCCTCAGACAACCAGATATGCTCCAAAAATACAATTGACAGGTACACCCATATTTAAAATGCCTAATTCAACTGCTTTAGTTGTTGAATACGGCATAAAAAACATTCCTGGTATTCCACCTTTTTTTGTAGAACACTCAAGTAGTCGCGTCCATAATCCTGTCGCCGTTACATCGGGAACTGCAAATACTGAAGGGCAGTTATATCGTCACAGGTTTGTTATAGAAACTTATAATCAAGACAGGTATTATGATCACTATCCCTCAGAGGTTGTTTGCAAAGCCTTTAAAGTTCAGATCGTTGATTAGCATGGTATAATTTGAACAAATACATATGAAATTTGTCATATTCCATGGCTCTTTTGGCCACCCGGGGGAGCATTGGCTGCCGCAACTCAAGGAACAGCTCGAGCTTCTTGGTCAAGATGTGATTGTACCGACTTTTCCGTGTGAAGACTGGGATGAAATGGTGAAGACCGGACCTTCCTTTGTCGCAAAAAAGCAAAGTCTTGAGAATTGGTACCGGGTTTTCGAAAAAGAAGTCCTGCCAAAGATCAAGAAAGGCGAAAAACTTTGCTTTGTCGGACATTCTTTGGGACCGGTTTTTATTCTCCATGTTGTCCTGAAATACAATATCAAACTCGACAGCGCTATTTTCGTCATTCCTTTTATGAATCGAGTCGTGACTCCCTATTGGCAATTTGATACCGTCAACAAGACTTTTTATAAGTCCGACTTTGATTTTGAAAAATTGAAAAAATTGATTCCTGTCTCTTACGTCCTTTATTCCAACAACGACCCATACATTCGACCCGAATACCCGAAACTTTTCGCAAAGAGACTTGACAGTTCGACGATATTGATAAAACAGGCAGGCCATATGAATGCCGCCGTCAACCTCAACGAATTCCCCCTTGTCTATGAGCTGTGCAAATCGCGTATCGACCTGTCCCTGTACCAAAGGTATATCGAACACCGACACCAGCTTTTTGCCACCAATTACCTGAAAGGCAAACATGAAGAAATTATCTACCTTCGACCGGAAGAGATATTCGATGAAGGATTGTTCCATTTCCGTAACTTAGGCAAAAAAGGATTTTGTACTTTCTATACCGGACTAAAATTCTGGGATACCCAAGGCCCATATTATGAAGAAGCGAGGAAAGCTGCCAAGCGAATAAAGGATTTTACCAGAGTCTTCGTCGTCGAAAAGACGTCAGACTTAAAAAGGAAATTATTGTTAAAACAAATAAGAGAAGATCTGGAAGCTGAAATCAAAATTTATTTGGTGATGCTTGAAGATATCGTAAAAGACGTTCGGGAATGGGATTTTGGCGTTTGGGACAAGGATTACGTCTGTGTCGTTCGCTTCAACAAGGAAAAACAGGTCGAAGTAAAGTTAAGCAGTCGAAGAACTGATATCGGAGAAGCTGAAAAATGGGAAAATATCATCTTAAAAAAAGCCGTCAGGATAAATAACTCCGGCAAAGATGTAATAGCCTTCATAAAAAATCATTCATAAAATATTCTTGTTTTTACCCGGGCGTGCTATAATACCATTAAACGGACCAAAATGCCCTTTTAGCTCAGTGGCAGAGCAGCGGTATCGTAAACCGTAGATGTCAGTTCGATTCTGACAAAGGGCTCAAATTACTATGAGTATTAATCCGATAAATTTCAACAGCCGAAGGAAAATAAAGACAACAATCGCCATCCTTGTTTCCTTTGCACTGATTATATTCGTCCTGATGGTGACCTTAGGATTCAAACTGCTTTTGAATGCTTCTGTTTTTATCGCTGGATTAACGGCAAAAAACCAACCTGTCCCGGCTATCACCAAGAATCAGGATCTTTACGGTTCGGTGACGGTCGACACCATACCATCCGCGACCAATAGCGCGCAAATTGCTCTGACAGGGACCGTCGTCAACTACGACACTTTAAAATTTTATATCAACGGTACCGTAGTCAAGACACTGAACACCTATAACACCAATAACTATTCGGTGACAATCGGCGATCTCCAGGTCGGCGACAATCAAGTCTATGTAACAGCCTCAACCTCCGACGGAAAAAATAACAAGACGACCGAAACTTTCCCTGTAAATTATAAAAATCAACCGCCATCTTTAGATGTTTCAACACCAAGTGACAACTCGACCGTCAACACCGATTCGGTCCAAGTCCAGGGGACGACGGACAGCGAAACTTTGGTCAAAGTAAATGATCTACCGGTTGTCGTGGACGCCACCGGCCATTTTACAACTTCCGTAAGTCTCAACCAGGGGCAAAACCAAATAACCATTGTGGCCGAGGACGACGCCGGCAATTCGGCGGCCAAGACAATCACAGTCACCTATAACAAAAGTCAATAACGGCGATCACTCCGAACGTCATCATAACAAACGGGTGTAAGATTATGTTGTCGGAAAAAGACAATAACGCCAAAAACATAAGATATACGAATACTTTTTTGTTCGTTACAAGTGCTTGCCATAAGGCACCGACAAAAAGAGTCAGCCCTATGATTCCCGACGATACGAGAACGATCAGATAACTAGAAGAAAAGGAAGCCGCTGAATGATTTAAAATTCCCGCTTCATTTTTTAAATAGCGAATGTGGTTGTAGCCGTAGCCAATAATGGGAGATTTTTCCCAGAGGGCAATAGCGGTCTTGTAATCAGCCAAACGCGAATATATTGAGAAGGTCCTCATGAGTCCAACGCCGACGCCAAAGTTTTTTGGAACCAATAAAAAAATTACTATGGCAGCCAAAAATATGAAAATCAAATTTCTCAATTTCTTTAACATTAGTAAATCCAAAAATAAAGTCGCCGACAGTACAAGATACGCGCTTCGCGAAAAAGTCAAGATGAATAAGATGAGAAAAGACACGGACACCAGCCACTTTTTCTTTTTGTAGAAATACAGAAAGATCATTCCAAAAATGGCGGCGGAAGTCGACGTGTCAAAAAATACACTAAAGGCCCGGTTCAAATGCGGATCCCAACCGAGGTAAATTAGATTTCGTAAATTAGGATAAAATAATAATTGTGCTACTGTGGCAAACCACATAATCGCGGCAAATATATAAAATCCCTTTTTTAAACTTCTAGCGACATCGGCTCTGTTTTTTAAATAAAATAATAGGTATAAAAAAAATAGAAAATATAGAGATAATCTTGCTAAATAAAGAAAAGCAACCAAATTAGCTAAAGGTGAAAAGAAAAAAAGACTGGCAAAAAAAGTAATCAGCAAATATGAAAAAAAATAAAACCCCAATTTTAATTTTTTATATAGTTCTAGGAGTGGCTTTGTCTTAAAATTCAAAACAAAAAAAGATAAGAGGCCAAACATGATCACTTCGTAAGGGTACAAATTTACCGTTTGATTCCAGACAGATATCCGCGCCAGCTGGCCAAATGAAAATAAAAAAAGAATGATGTATATGAATAAACTGATCATCATTTCATTCGTAATTGATATAGTTTGGCCCGTACTAAAAACGAATGAAAACTCATCATAAAGGAATAGCAAAAACCGGCCGGACCGTCCAGAAATCCGAGAAGAATGACATATGTGTAAATAAATTTACCAAAAGGATAAAACACTATCTCCAAAAAGCCGGATTTTTTACCTCGATTATAAAGTTCATTTGCCCTGATGGTGGAATAAAAATTTATATCTTTCAAAAATGATTTTATGTCGGGGTGTGGATAATGGTCGATAAAATACTTCAAGCTTCCGCAATTTTTGGCGGTATGAAAAACCTCGTGGACGTTACCCAACCACAGGCCGGTCCCCTTTCTTACGAGCCTCAATATCCCTTTGTCCCTGGTCTTTTTTGTTTCGCCGTATTTCATTTCCCGTCCCCAAAAAAAATCGCGTCGACGAATGTAATAAGCATCACGTGAGTCTTCCTCAGATTGAGGATTTTGAATTAGGGATGATAATTCTCGGACAAGATTACCGTTCAACCTTTCGTCGGCATCCAAAAATATTATCCAATCACCCGAAGATTGACTCAGACCATAATTCCTTTGGGCCGCAAAATCGCCATTTAATTTTCTTTGAAAGACTTTGTAGACTTTACGGTCTCTAAGCGATTTATGAACCGTTTCCACCGTCTTATCCGTGGAATAGTCGTCAACAACGATAATTTCATCGGCAAATCCGACCGATTTTAAACATTCGCCGATATTTTTTTCCTCATTTTTCGTAAGAATTACCGCCGAAAGTTTCATTTTGGGTTTATTATATCATTATTTTCTCGTCCCTAGTGAAGGAGGCCATAATCCGTACCATATATTATTATTTACGCACAAATCCATAGCATCTCCTTGTGGATCCGGAAATCCGGATGGTGACGACGGTCCACCAACTTCACCGTCGACCGTAAAGCTCATCTCCGACCCAGGTACCTGCCTAAAGCGGTTCCACCCATCGGTCATGGGTCCACCGTGGACATATGAACTTCCATGACATTCTGTTTCGGCTCTTTGACCGGTGATTTCATACCCAAAAGCTGTACTACTATATATATCATATGTTTCTGTATTGCAGCCTAACGCTTGAATTAAAATCTTCGCGACTTGACCGTCTTTAAAGATCGTGGTGATTGATTGCGGCTGGACAGGGGTTCCGCCCGCGCATTCCTTTTCGACCTTTCCGTCGCATCCAGTCAGTAAAATTGCCGATAGGATCAGCAAAGATACACCTTTTATTAAAGAATTATGCTTCATGAACTATTTTTAATAAAGTTCGATAAGTTTTTCAACATATTTTTTCCAGGAAAAACGGTTTTGAAATTCTTTTTTTATGTGAAAACTGTTTCCAGAAGTTTTCTTGACCAGTTCGACGAAATCGTTGATATCATCAGCTAAACGAACGTAGCTTCGAAGCTCGGGAACAATTGATTCACGGAGACCGACGACCGGCGTCCCCTGAGAAAGACTCTCTAATACCGGCAAATTGAAGCTTTCATAAAAGGAAGTCGTCAGGGTAAGCGATGCTTTTCGATAAAGGTCCTTCAGTACCTTTCTTGATGCGAAAGGTACGGCTCTGATATTGCCATTTTCACTTTTCCCGCTATAGCCGACAAGGTATAGTTTATAGTCTTTGAATTTATTGGTGTGGCGAAGTATCTTGAATGCTTTGATGATGAATTCGGTGTTTTTTATCGGGTGATCGGCTGCGACGTGAAGAAAATAATTTTCCCGTCGTCTCTTTTTACCAAATGGTTCCATATCAAAAGGAATCCCAAAAGGCAAAACGTGGATCTTTTTAGCTATCCGGTCGTCTATTTCGAGGAGTTCTTCCATCACTCTCTGCGAAGAAACGACGATTTTGTCTGAATCGTATATAAGCTCCTCAAGTTGATCGTTTAGCCGCGAATAATTGCGGTAAAGTCCAGGGTAAAATTTGAAAGATAATCCGTGAGAAAAGCCGATGACCTTCGAATACGTCGCCATTGGTATCGACTGATTGAGAGCCAAATAAACGTTTTTTTTGTTCATAAACTCTTCGATGCCGACCCGTACCTTCGACCAAAAAAATTTCGGTTGGAGCGTTTTCACGGAAAAATTCTTACCCAAATTTTTCTTCAAGTCACAGAAAGTATAGACGGTATAATCATTTTTTTGATCGTACAAGGATAAGGCTCGGATTAAGTTTTTGGAAAAGGTGTAGTTGCCGAACTGGCTATCCTGCCCGCTGCAGAGACTTCCTCCGTCTACCGAAATTTTCATTTAAAGCTTTTTTTAAAATAATAAAGACTATTACCGTATTCAGCAATTCTCCGATTAGGGTTATGAATGACGACGCGATATACCCATACCTCGGTACAAAAAGAAAATTTGTTGTTAGATTATACAGCAATTGAAAAGTAAATAGGTAAACAACAATTTTCGCCCGGTTTAGCGCGTATAAAGAGTTAAGTCCAACCGACGTCAGCAGGATGAGGGGCAATGCAAAAACGACGATTTGGACGACTCTTATTGCCGAAAGATAACTTCCCTTCATGAATATCGGTAAAAAAACAGGCCCAAATATTAAGAAAACTAAAGCAATAAATAAACCGATAAGACCGACCAATATCGAATCATTTCTTACTTTTCTCATGAAAAGGCCGTCGCTTCTATATGAAAGTTTGGAAAAGACCGGAAGGGATGCGATATTGTAGGCGGTGACGATAAACATCAAGGCATCTAAGAAACGATATCCGGCGGTATAGACGCCCACCTCTTTTGGACCTTTGATAAAGTTTAATATGAAAATATCTGCCTGAGAATAAAAATTGGCCAGTAAGCTGATCCCAAGAAAAATTAGAGATTTTTTCGCGATTTTTATCCATCCTGGGAAATCAAGATGAAACCTTATTTTCGGAAGAAGTTTCTTTATAAGTAAATAATTGACTAAAGCATATATAAGGTAAAATGCAAGTGTCATATAAAAAACATTTATAATGCTTCGGCTTATAAAAACGGTGGCGATGAGTCCGATGACAAGAGCAACCTGGAAAATCAAAGTAACGATGGATACCAAATATGATTTTTCGATGATGGAAGAGAATATGAGGAAGCTTCCCGAAAGGCCGTTGGAAAGAATAACCGTCGACAATATCAGGACAGGGACAAGCTCCTTTGTCGGATAACGAAACGCGAGAGCGAGCAAGATTGTCAAAATGAAAGCCACGGCCGAAAGAACCACCCTCATCGAAAAAAGTTTTGAGGTGTCTTTTTCTTCGAGCTTCGGCAGATAAACCAAGCCATAGGAAGTCGTACCGAAATCCAACAGTGGCGAAAGCAGACTGATATGGGCCCACGCCAAAGTGTATAGGGCATAATCGGACGGGGTGAATACGCGGATCATCAAGACAAAAAGAATGAAATGAAGTATTTTATTTATAAGTGAGGATACGTTAAGGCTGAAAAAATTAAGATAAAAACTTCTTTTGTTAATTTCTTCAAAAATTGTTTTTGGAGTCCTTACCAGTTCGTAAAGTTTTTGTTTAACATTTCCGTATTTCCACAGAAACTTCAGGTGATTTTTGAAAAGATAGAATTCTCTCGTCGGATTATTTTGGGAGGTTTCAAAATGATCATATATTGATTCGGTATCGATTCCGACAGAAAGTCCTAGCTTTTTAGCGCGTAGGCAATAATCCACTTCTTCGTAGTACATAAAGTAACTTTCGTCAAAAAAACCAATCTCTTCGATGACACGTTTTTTGATCACCATCAAAGATCCCGAGACAAAATCGCATGGAAAAAATCTTTTTTCCGGTTTATTTTGGATAAGTCCCCCCGTCAATCGATTCCTATCGAGTTCGCCGCCATAGTAGATCTTCCCCTGCTGACGCATAGAATAACCCAGGATGTCGAATTCTGAAAGGCCTTCCAAAATATTTTCTGCTTTTAGATTATTTAGTGAGACATCCGGGTTGGCGACGACCAGCACATCTGCCTTGTCCTTAAGAGCTTTTTTTATCCCGATATTTACACCCCCGGCATATCCCCGATTTTTTTCGGTATTATCGATAAAATAAATTTTGTAATCAGGGATCTTAAGACTGACTATTTCTTTTTTCAATCGCATCAAATCCTTATTTGGAGTGTGATACAGAACGAATATAAATCCGATTTTTTTTACTTTTTCAGAATTTTTCATTCGTTTCAGCCCTTCCTGCCGGGCCCTTTTACACCTACGAGGTGTACTTTGGGCCGAACTAACAATATAAAGTACATCAAAAATTCGATATAAGCGAATCCCAGATCCAGTGGGACCCGGAAAAATCCGTCTTTATAGCCCTTATCTTTTATAAATCGCGCATAAAACATATGGATTGGATAAAAAAACAATTTCTTGAATGTCACTTTTTCGCCTTTACGGTTCCTTACCTCCGCTTCCCGATATGCGTAATCGGTAAATTTTTTGAATGTCTGCGACAAAGTGCGGTATGAAAAATGCCGGATCGGGTTTTTCAGGTAACCGATGTTTTCGTTGGATAAAGTGAAAATCTCATGGATCAAAGAAGGTTTGATGACCACTTTCGATTTTTTAAAAAGTCTGAGCATTTTGTAATTTTCTCCGCCGTGGCGGACCCTTTTCCCTAGGAAATGATTGTGAAAAGGAATCACATAACCGTCATATTTATTTTTGCCACGGATAACTTGAGTAATCTCCAGAGAAAGAGGCGCTGAGACAATCTCATCAAAATCGATGGCCAAGATCCATTCGCTACGACATTTTTTCAATCCATATAGTCTTTTTTTACCCAGATCCCGTTCATCATGAGTATAGATTTTTATCTTGTTAGAATACTTATCGATCGGCAATTTTTGAGCTGAGCTATCGATGATGACGATTTCTTGGGCGATATTATGTATTGACGTAATGCTTTTTCCGATTGTCTCATCCGGATCTTTTGTGATCATCAATACGGATAAATTAGACATTTTTTTTATATATCGAAAATATTAATCCTCCAAAATTATTTTTCCAAAGAAACTTCCTGAAAGCAAGATAAAATGAAAAAAATAAAATGAAATAAATTCCTTTGTATGCTTTTTTAAAAAACTTATTTCTTATACCGGAAAAATTACCGTCGAGATTTTTTTTGAAATCGGGAAAATCTTCGTAAGTTTTCGAAAAGACTTCTCTTAGTCCCGCTCCTCCCGCCATGGCCGAAAGCGATTGCGGAGTGAAAAAAAACTTATGGTCCTCGACCATCCACCAAGACCAGTCTTTGCACATCTTGGCCATCAGACTTTGGAAATTAGGAGTTTGGATCACGATGATGCCACCCTCGGAAAGCGAAGACTTTGCCTGTAACAAAGCTTGGAGAGGATTTATCAAGTGCTCTATGATGTCCATCATGATGATGACGTCGAACTTCTGCCTATTAGTTTTAAAAAAATTCTCGAAGGTTTTTTTGTATATCTTTGCGCCCTTTTTGACGTAAAAGGGGTCATTGGCCGGTTCGACCACGGTCAGATCATATCCTTTTTCCTGAAGTATGGAGGCAAAAAGCCCGAATCCGGCGCCGAGATCCAGCACTCTGCCGCTTTTCTTATACAAACGGATAACCTCTGAGAGTTCCAAAAAACGCCTTCGCAATTTGCATTCCTGCTTTTCGTATTCGTCCGGCGTGTAGCTGATCTTCAGAGAGCGCTGTTTTTTGAGGCCCTTTTCGTCGAGAAATCCCAGTTGGCAGTTGGAGCACGCATATATCTCTATCCCCTTTACTTTTTTCAAAAGAGAGACATCTTCCTCTTTGGAGCATAATATACACTTTTTCATCACTCTAATTATATCAATCTAAGGAAAAAAGATTTCCTACAAATATGTTTTCCTTATTAATAAACAACAACGCCTAGCCTCGACTGGTCCATAGGGTACTTCGCATTTTTTACAGTCTCCTGACAACTCAGATCCACACTTTTGTAGCATATAAGCGACAGACAAAAATTATTATCACGTTTAAAATTCCATAATGAACAATAACTTTAGAAGATTTCTTCGAAAAATGCTATGTTGCCCAGAGTGTCATTCCTCAAAACTGAAATTTAATACTCATAAAATTATTTGTCTGTCTTGCCGATCCAAATATCGATTTATAAATGACGTTCCAATTCTTGTTGACACAACATCCAAAAAAATCCTTCAAAAGGAGCTCTTTTCTACTTCTGGCTATGTAATGGTCAAAGAATATATTGAACCGAAGAAACATATACCAGTCCCCGACTTGACATTTAACATATTCGATCGAAAGAAATTACACAAGTTATTCACCCATAACGAAAACGAGGACTATGTCGTATTAAACGTGGGAGGAGGCCCTAAAAGAGAAGAGAAAAATGTTTTGAATTTAAATATAGGACCATTTCCAAATGTCGATGTCGTAGCCGATGCACACAACCTACCTTTTAGGTCAGATTCCCTAGATAGTATTATGATGGCTGCGGTTCTAGAACACGTTCAAAACCCACAAAAAGTTGTCGAGGAGGCTTTTAGAGTGTTAAAAAAAGGTGGATTTATATATGCTGAAACTCCTTTTTTGCAACATTTCCACGGTTATCCCGATCATTATCAAAATTTCACTTTAATCGGACATAATTTTTTATTTAGAAAATTTACAAAAATTGAAACTGGTCCGACAACGGGACCATTTTCTACCATATTAATACTCATTTCTAATTTTTTTGACGACTTTATAGAACATAAATATATGAGAAAAATCCTACTTATCCTTACGTGTTCATTTTTATACCCTTTTAAATATTTGGATATTTTTTTCAAAAAAAATTTAAATTCTTACAAATTGACAACCGGCGTATATTTTTTTGGAGTAAAGTGAAAATACAACGGGTAGTATAATCGCTTTTTTATCCTTTTGTAATCTCCTAAAAAAGGTGTTTTGTAGCATATAGTCCATTGAAAAAGCAAAAAACTTTTTTTAAATTTTTGGTATGTTCAGATTATCCAAGATAATTATCGTTATTTTTTCTATTCTTTTATTATTGCCTTGGAGAGTCAAAGCAAATACAATTTTTAATTCGAATTCACTTAATTGCGTTGGATCTCTGTCAGATTGTGATAATAATTTCAATAGCGTTATCTTTGGAAACGTAAATATAAATTCAAATAAAGAAATAACATTCGTCGGAGAGTATGTCAGAACTAATTATATCTCGAATTTGCCTTCATCGAGCATAAATGTATCGACAAATATCCAAATAAAAAATGGCACATTATATGAAGTAAGTATCAATACCCCTCCGTATGTGTACAATACTTTTTTAAATTCAAGAATATCTGTAAGTGATAATAATATTTTACTTCTTGCCTACAGGATGGATAGCTATGGAAATAATTATTCAAATCTTTCTGACAATCCCGAGAGTGAATATGTGACTAAAAATCTAGGAAATTTTGAAAGTGGTAGGTTTTACCACCTACAAATTACTTATGATGGTATTAACTATAAAATTTATTTCGACAATTCACTAGTTTTTGAAAAAGCAATTGAATTTTCGGATAATTCACACAATCTTGCTTTTATGAGTAATGGAGACAATAATTGGAAAGACTTATTTATAACCGACGACCCAAATAATCCTAATCCAGTTGTTGACAACCCAACTCCAACTCCAAATATAACCGTAAAACCAGCCTCTGTAGTAATTATCCCAGGCTTTATGGCATCTTGGAATTACGACGCATTATTACACAACAGCAATACAGTTACGTATAGAAGTTGGATTCTAGCACCTTTTGTCAAAGAATATGATGGAATAATAAAAACATTTGAAAATTTAGGCTATACGAAAGGAGTAAATTTATTTATTTACCCATATGACTGGCGACAAAAAATAAACTTAAATGCTGATAACCTAAATAATTTTATCAGAGAAAATATTTTTGATAAAGATCCTTCAAACAATGTTAACATCATAGGACATTCTTTGGGCGGAATTATCGGAAGTTACTGGTCGGAGAAATATGATAATGATAAGGTAAAAAAAGTAATCACAGTTGGTAGCCCTCATCAAGGAGTTGCCCAAGTATATAAACCGATAGAAGCAGGAGAAATACCAAGAGATAACAGTTTTCTTTGGCTTGCGGAAAAGTCGTTACTCATGATAAATAAAAATAAGTTTGAAACTGATAAATCGACAATAAATAGAGTGTTTCCCGTCTTACAAGATATTTTCCCAATTTACGATTTCCTTAAAATAAACAACAAAATGATAAACGTCATGGATATGGAGCAAAAGAATTATTTTTTCATGGATAATTATTCAAAAATAGGTTCTCTTCAAAAAATTCAATCTATTGCCTCGGACTACCACCCGACATTATCTGGATACAATGTAAAATTGAATAATATTTTTGACCAATTAATCGGCAACTACACCGACGGAAAACCCATTTCAGAAATAAAAGCCAACGGCGATGAGGTTGTTACATTTGCCAGCGCTTCCTTGTACGGGAAAAATTCAACGGAAAAATTGGGTCACGGAGAACTGATCTACAAAAAGGAAGCCATTAAAAAAATTCTAGATGGTTTAAATGTTGATTACAAAGATAATCAAATCGTCGAAGGTGCAGGGACTGTCATATCCCCTTCATTGATTATTTTAATAAAATCTCCAATTGAAGTTGAATTATTATTTAAAAATACAATTTATAATGCGAATGAAGGCATAATCTTCGTAGAAAACGCTGAGACTGGCAAATACTCATTAAAAATAAAAGGGAAAGAAAAAGGCGATTTTCAGATCGTAATTGGACAAATAGCTAATAAAAATGAAATCTGGTCGACTATAGATGGAAAAATAAGCAATATAAAACCAGAAACACAAAAATATACTTACGAAATACAATATAGCAAAGAAATTAATAACCGCAATAATATTTCAAATTTAAACAAAAATATTTTTATCAAAAACAATTCGGCAATAAACCAACTCTATTTAAAAAATTTACAAAACAATATCGCTCTAATGAAAAAAAAATTTATTTTATTACATAATTATAGCAAAAAAAATGAAAATTTTATGAAGAAACGTAAAAAATTTTATTCAAAGATATTTTTCTAAAAACAGCCGACGAACTCCGTATATCTGTGGAAAT
>JAJYIX010000057.1 GCA_021789865.1 bacterium | reverse complement strand
TCTAAGAATATAAGAAATGTAGCTTTAGGAGTAAACAGGGGAGATTTGGATCAAAACGCGTTCGAAGGATTGACTCAAGGATTTGTCGAAACCAAAGTTTTGAAGAAACCAAAATCGCAATGGGCTAAGACTGTAGATTGTATTGAGGCACCATTTGCCGAAGATTATGACAACGAAGAGTACTCGCAAAACAGGGCTTTAAGTTTGATGGGTTTGTATGAAATGAGGGAGATGCTAAGGACGTCTGGAATTCCAACCGCAAAACAAACGGAATACAAGTCAAAATTGTTAGAAGGAAAAACCGCAATGGTAGTTGGTACGGGAACTGGTCGCGAAGTCCTTTATCTAGCTGCTAATGGCGCAGATGTGGTTGGAATAGACGCAACAAAAAAATACGTCGACATAACAGCGGATAAGGTCTCGAAAAATTCCTCAGCTATTGGCGATATATCAAGAATTGACTTATTCCAATGTCCCGCGGAAGAATTTGAATTTGGCCGCGAAAGATTCGATGTTATAAGTATATTATTTGGTGTCATAAATCACATTAAACCTCAGAAAAAAGTTTTGGTAAGGATGACCGAATCGCTTAAACCCGACGGTAAACTTGTGATTGAGAAATACGGTTCAAATAGTGCCTTAGTATTTGCTTTACAAAAAGAAGGTCTACTTGGTTACAAACCTTCGATTTTGCAAAGACGCGATCCTAAAGACAAAGGAATCCTTTTGGGCGACAGTGAAGAAATCTTACCGGCAAGTTTTCCAAATGACCGGGAATTTAGTTACCAAATAGAATCATCTGGCCTAAACATAGACAAAAGAATTGGTTTTCTGAGAATCGCTTCTCTATATCCTAAAGAACCGACGGGAGAAAATATCCAAAAGTACATAGAGCTTGTGGCAACGGTTGACCCAAAAGCTTATGAATTCATATTTAGGGCAACGACGGCAGATGAATTGCTTTTAAGATCCTTTATATATGACCTGAAAAGTCAAAAAAGACAGGATGATCCGCCAAATATCGAGGATTTTGCCTACGTCTTTTATGTCGGACAAAAAGTCCAAAGACCTGAAGGATTAAGATTTCCATTAACAATTAATCAAGGACGTTAAAATTATGAAAAATGATACAAAAGATCTTGTCATCGTTGGAGGAGGAATCATGGGACTTTTTACTGCTTATTATGCCAGTCAATATTCAAAAAACATTATCATTCTGGAAAGAAAAACCGTAGGAAATAAATTTGCGGCATCTTCCGGCTATACTAGATCGATTAGGAATGATTATCTTGATCCTTATTATTCTGTACTTGCATCGGAATCCCAAAAAATGTGGAAGGATTTGGAAAATGAGACAAAGAGACGATTTATAATTAAAAAAGGCTGTCTAAATATTGCCAAAAAAGACGTCACTTCAAATCTTAGCCAAACCTATGCCGATAAAAGTTATAAAATTCTCAAATCACTCGGTTTTCAAACAAAATATTTCAAATCAAAAAAAGATTTGAATAAAAAGTATCCACAGATTGATGCCGATATTGCCTGTCTCGACGTCGATGCCGGGTTCTTATACATCCCGGAAATTCTGAAAGCTTTAAAATCGGAGCTAAATAAACGCGGGATAAAAATATACGAAAATTCGGAAGTGAGCAGAATCGCCAGATCTGGTGAGCTTTTGGAAATAACGGTAAACGGAAATAAAAAAATCAGTACAAAAAATGTCAGTCTGAGCGTTGGAGTATGGTCGCTGTCGCTATTGGACAAAATCCAAGGTACGAAGTGGTTGAAACTTCCGATCATCCCAATCGAACAACAACTCGACTATTTTAAAGTTCCTAAAAATAAAAGGAGACTTTTTTCGGCAAAAAAAATGCCTGTCTTTGCCTATCTCGATGTTGGCGTATACGGCCACCCCTTGTATAAGGATTCCCCGGGTTTAAAGGTCGCTTATTTTGACCCAATGGGAGCAAAGCTGACTAAACAAGTCTTTGATCCGCAAAAACAAAACCAAATAAATAACAATGTCGATTTTATAAAACGTTGTTTTCCGGGCGTAAAAGAAATAAAAATAATTGACCAGGAATTTAACTATTACGATATGACGCCTGACAATAATTTTATCATCGATGAGCTTCCGGGAACAAAAAACATTTATATCGCCGCCGGTTTTTGCGGAACTGGATTTAAATTCGCACCAATCGTCGGTCGAGTCCTCGCGGAAAAAATATTCAGGAAAAGGACAATTTTTGACTTCTCAAGATTCTCGGCCAAAAGATTCGGTAGATTGAATAATCTCAGTTTTCTAAAGTCTTTTCGTATGTATACAAATTTTTTGTATCCGAGAAATTGGAAATACTTGAGAAAAGGAATCGAAGCGCTGCTCCTAATTAAGAAGTTGCCTTAGATTTTTTCAATTTCTTATGATAAATAACCTCTTTGTATCCCATCTTTATTTTTCGACCGCTCATTTGTTTGTCAATTATCTTATTTAACTTTTTCCGATAAATCTCGGTGTCGAAGTTCTCAAACTCCGTAATCAGTGCGGGTGATTCTTTTTTCAAGTAATCGAACAATCTTTGTTTTATTTGCGGATTCAAATTGAGGTGCTCGAACCAGATTTTCTTAACGCCGATTTGTTCCAATTTGTCGATAATTTTTTTTATCTTTTGCTCATTGTTGATAAAGTAAGGGACAATTGGGCCGACAAACGCATAAGTTTCGATGCCTGCCTGGGATAATTTTTCGAGAGCTTTAATTCTGTGACTGACCGGTGGTGCTTTGACTTCCAAAAATCGTGAAACTTTGTCATCCAATCCGGTTATCGTCATTCCGACTTCGATCCTTTTGAACTTTTTGAAAAGGTCCGTATCTCTTACGACAATCGGTGATTTGGTCAAGATAGATACCGTCCCTTCGTATCCAAAATCCAAAAGCACCTGCAGGCAGCGGCGGGTAAGCTTATATTTTGCTTCCATGCCAACGTAAGGATCGGTCACCGACGAAAAAAATATTGAGCCGAAGTTTTTTCTTTTGTATTTCTTCTCCTGTTTTAAAAGTTCTTTTTCTAGAAGATCTGGAGCGTTGGTTTTGACATCCAAATAACTTCCCCACTCTTCCCCGGGATGCCACCAGCGCGTTATGATGGCCGCATAACAATACATGCAGCCGAACAAGCAACCGTTATAAGGATTTATTACCCAATCCGAAGCCGGCAAACCTGACTTGGTAAGAATCGACAAAGCTTCGGTCTCTTTGATTTTAAGCCTCACTATTTAACTTTATGAACTTTATAGATTTTACGGACTTTAAAGACTTTTTAACCTTTTTCTGGAGTCCAAAATTCCGCCCCGGCCGCATCCCATTTAAGCCTTTTTTCGTCCGGATCCTTGAAGTCAAACTGCATATTGACAAAATAGATTATCGTCCCGGGCTTTTTACCGGTATTCGCGACGCCATGAGCAACTCCGCGCGGAACATAGACAAGCTTAGAGGTTCCCGCTCCAAGGACGATTCTCATTTTGAGATCTTTTGTATCGGAGTCGTTTCTGATATCCCAAAGACCCATAATCATATGGTCTTCCGGCGGAACGTACCAAATATCTTCTTGTTTAAAGTGAATGTGCCAAGCTTTTATTGCTCCGCCCAATATTTTCGAACGGTTAATTTGCCTGACTTTAAATTCCGGAAATCCTTCCAATGATCCATCGACTGAAATTCTGGTTAATTCCTCGAATGTCCCGTCTTCACCTGCAAACTTTTTAACTTCGAAAATTTTGACTCCATCGATGACTTTTTTCTTGGAATAATCTTGAATAAATATCTGATCCTTGACATTCACCGTCATGTCTTCTTTTGTCAAATTCTTCATATGTGCCCGTCGTCACCCCGAATTTTTTTCGGGATCTCTAATAACTGGATTCCGACCTGCGTCGGTATGACACGGTAGTGATATTATAGTATAATTTACGAATTAAAAGCTAGGGTAGCTCAGTGGCAGAGCAGTCGTTTCATAAGCGACGGGTCGTGGGTTCGAATCCCGCCCCTAGCACCATGAAAAAGAATGTCGATCTTTCAATCATAATCGTTTCCTACAACACTAAAAAAATAACTGAAAGTTGTATAAATTCAGTCAACCGTTCTCTTGAAAAATCAAAAATCATATACGAAATTGTCGTCGCCGACAATGCTTCAAAAGACGGGTCTCACGAACTATTGACAAAAATGGCGACAGAAAAGGCAAACCATTTGGTTTATTTTCAAACGGGTCGAAATCTAGGTTTCGGAAAAGGCAACAACTTTGCCGTCCGAAAATCAAAAGGGAAATACATACTTCTTCTCAATTCCGATACGATTGTTTTGGATCGCGCTATAGAAAAATTATTTCAATACTATATCGCCAATGAAAAAATCGTCAAGTTCGTCGGAGCCAAGCTTCTGAACTCAGATTTAACTCCTCAAGCCTCAGCGGCCCGTTTTTTCACTTTGCCGGTTGTTTTCGCTACCCTGTTGTTAAAAGGCGATTATTACGGTTTGACAAGGTTCTCACCCAACGTTGAATGTCAGGTGGATTGGGTTTCGGGGGCCTGTATATTAACCAAAAGAACTGTATATGACAGGCTTGGCGGCTTCGACAAAGACATTTTTATGTACATGGAGGAAGTCGACCTGTTGTATCGGGCAAAAAAAATAGGTTACAGGACATATTTCTTCCCTAATTCTCAAATAATCCATCTTGGCTCCGCCTCGTCCGGAGGAAAAACATTTCCGATTATCCAAGTTTACCGTGGTTTCCTTTATTTTTATAAAAAGCATTACTCTTTTATAAGTTTAACGGCTTTACACCTCATTTTAAAAACCAAGGCCCTAATTGCCTATATTATTGGTAGAATAAAGGGTGATAAGTATTTAATAGAAACCTATGCAAAAGCTTTTTGGATTTCTTAAAAAAGTCGACGACAATCTCGTCAAGATCGCGTTATACGTCTTTGTATTCTTTATCCCCCTATGGCCAAAGCTCCCTTTTGCAAATGTCAACTATACTTATATCGCGATAAGATATGATGATTTTTTCGTCGCTTTGGTCGCCTTGATTTTCTTGATTCAGTTGATAAGACGAAAAGTCAAGCTTAAAGATCGGA
>JAJYIX010000056.1 GCA_021789865.1 bacterium | reverse complement strand
CGATCTCGTCTTGTTCATGGCATTGCGCAAAGCTTGGATTCCGCTCTCGACTTTTATAAAGGTATCTCTTTTTTGTTCAATATTTTTACTCAATTTATTTATAAAAACATCGATCATCTTTTCCTGGGCGGAAAAAAGATTCTTCCGGTCCTCGAATATATTTTTTATGACCGAAGGATCGGCGGCCGAGTAAGTCGTCCCTCTCACTTTTATGTTGGGGATCAGAAGATTCTTTTTGACGAGATTGTCTACGGCCCGGTAGCAGGACGACTTGTCCATGCCAAGTTCGCGAGCGAGGTAGGCGGCCGTCTTTTGCCCGGTTTTCAACAGGCCAATGTATATTCTCGCTTCGTTGTCGGTCAGTCCCAGAACGTTTTTTAGTTGTTTGTCCATAAGTTGCAATAGATACTACCAATGATAATGAAGTAATTATAAGCAAGAGAAGCTACTGTGTCAATAGTATTTACTATAAGTAGTATTAGATGCGACTACTATATATGATATTGAGAATATTAAATTCTACTTTATTGCCGAATAAGATATAATTTATAAAAATGCCCTACACGAAACTAAAAAGACGTCATATAATCCGCCATCAGATTCATAGACTCACCTCGAGCGAATACGCGAGGATTTTTGTACTTCGTACGATCGGTAATTTTTTGTTATTATCGGCTCTTTTTTTGTTAGCCAAGACTTTTTACTATCCCGTACGGGAGGAAGTGAAGTACTTTATTGATAAGGAAACTAATACCAAGTATGTAGTTGGTCCTGCCGCTCCTTCGGTACCGACACCGGCTCCAAAAGGATTTTTGGCCAAGACGTTTCACCTGAGCGGGACACAAGTTCTGACACCGGTCGATCCGAATTTCGACATCATCATCCCTAAAATCGGCGCCAATTCCCGGATCATTCCCAATGTCAATGCCGCCAACGAAGCAGACTATCTGGCCGCTTTAAAAAAAGGTGTCGCCCACACCGCCGGAACTGCTTTTCCGGGGGAGGGCGGCCACATCTATCTCTTTGCCCATTCGACCGACTACTTTTGGAACGTCACCGCCTACAACGCGGTTTTTTATCTTCTATATAAACTGAAAAACGGCGACGAGGTGGATCTTTTTTACAAAGGCCAAAGATACGTCTACAAGGTCATCGGACAGGCGATAGTCGATCCTTCGGAGATTCAGTATATGACCCGCAAGACGAATCGGGAATTCCTGACTCTTCAGACTTGCTGGCCACCGGGCACTACGCTCAAACGCCTGTTGGTATTTGCGGTGAGAGTAAGCGAATAAAAACTGTTAAACCTTAAAGCTTAAACAGTTAAACAAACCATAAACCTTAAACATTAAATCATTTAACAGTTTAGTGTTTAAAGTTTGTTTAGGTTTTAACCGTTTAATAATTTATCTCGTTCCCACGAGGTAGAGGTCCGGCCATTTGTTGACGACCGGATTGAGGTTGGTCAAGGTAATCAACTGCCCATCGGGCGTGACCGTAAGGAAATCTTTTTCGTAAGGTCCGGAATAGATCGTCCGCAGATTAGTATCGTCATAGTCGACGACGACGACTTTTTTGCTTTGGTTGATTATCAAGTGTGAGGAATCGGGGTACCACTGAACCGACTGGTCTATCGATGTGTCGGAGACCGACGGGGTAAAGTTGGTTATTTCATAGTTTTTGTCTTCTTTTTTGTCATATACGTAAAGCTTGTCTTTTAAAATATTTCTTTGTTCGGGCGTTTGGTTGGTGGCTATCAGAGGCGGAGTAATCATTGGCGGCAAAGAAAAATTTTCCTTGGCTTGGTACAGGAGCTTGTTTTCGTCGGGGGAAAAGCTTACGACGTTGACAGAATCACTTGCTATCTTGGCAAAATCGGGCGGAAAAGTCTCGAGTATTTTTGAGTTATCGTCGGCTTTTTGCTTGTCCCAAGCCGACAAAAGTACGGCTTTGGAATCGGTGATGTCAAAAGTGCTGGTATTTTCAGAAGTCAGAGATAAAAGATACGACACGGGAGTGTCGCCATTTTTGAAGTTGAAAATGGCCTCTTTGGCGTCGGGAGATATGTCGACCGACGCGGTAGAAAAATCAACGTCCGTTGGTAAATTACTTTTTAGAATAACCGTTGACAAAGGCGCAAAGAACGGAAGCGACTGCCTACTGCTGTCAAAAAGATAAATGCCATTTTTCTGATCCGATTGGTTGTCCGGACCCTTATCGACAAAAATGATTATTTTCTGGGTATTGTCGACCGGGACGGCTTTGATCAATCCGATATTGGTCAAAGGCGACAAGGTTGGATTAAGAGAAAAAAGTAGTGCATTAATCGACGCGACGAGCTCACCTTTTAAAACGATCTGCTTCGAATAACTGGTATAACCGTCTTTTTTTATGTCGATTTTGTAATCGCCGGGGGGCAGAGTCATGTTGGTATTGGTGACCCCTCTAAGTTGCCCGTCGACAAATATCTTTGCCGCTTGCGGATCCGAAGAAAAAGATATGATCCCGGTTGGTGTCATTGATTTCTTTCCGAAGTCGAAGCGGTACCCTCGGGCATAGGCGATGACTATGACAAACACCGATGCAAATATAACAAAGACAATCAACTTTGACAGGAATTTCATACGAGTTGTTTTAGTAATTTTACTCACGATATTATACAATAATTAAAGCCATGTTATTTCGTAAAAAAATAGGGATTGATTTGGGTACAGCCAACACTCTTGTATATCTGGAAGGCCAGGGGATAGTTCTTAACGAACCGACGGTGGTCGCCTATTCTCTGGAGGATAGGCAGGTATTGGCGGTTGGTGATGATGCCCGCGAGATGTTAGGCCGGACGCCGGGATCGATTGTCGCTTCACGTCCGATGAAAGAAGGGGTGATCGCCGATTACAAAACGACTTCGGCGATGATTACCTATTTTTTAAAAAAGGCTTTGGGCGGGCGAATATTTTGGCCGGAGGTGATGATATCCATTCCCGGTGGCTCTTCCCAAGTTGAGAAAAGAGCCGTTGTCGCTGCCTGTAAACAGGCCGGTGCCTCGAATGTCTACCTCATTGAAGAGCCGTTGGCGGCAGCTATTGGAGCTAAGATACCGATTTCCCAAGCTTCGGGTCACATGATCGTCAATATCGGCGGAGGAACGACGGAGATTGCCGTCATATCTCTCGGCCAGCTTGTTGTATACAAAACCGTTCGGATTGCCGGAACCAAGATAGATGAAGCGGTCACTCTCCATTTCAGAAAAAAACACAACTTGATAATCGGCGAACGAACAGCCGAAGATGTCAAAATGAAGATAGGCAACGCCTTTGTTGAAGACAAAAAGGAGGTCAGGAAAATGGAAGTTAAAGGTCGCGACTTTCAAAGCGGACTACCCAAGATATTTGAGATAGACGAAAAAACTCTTTCTGAAGCCATTGTGAAGCCCTTAAAAGGAATATTGGAAGGCATCAAGGAAGTTTTGTCGCAAACACCGCCGGAGCTGGCCGCGGACATCGTCGATAAAGGAATTGTTTTGTCAGGAGGTACCGCCTTACTTACCAATATCGACCGCTACATCACCTATTATACCGGCGTATCTTCCTTCGTCGTCGACGAACCTTTGTTTTGCGTCATTCGCGGGGTCGGTTTAGCCATTGAAAACTTGGACTCCTTTAAGGAAGCGATCCGATGATCAGCTTATCACCAAAAAAGGAGGCCGATAGGCGCGCTGGAGTGATGGTTATAAACCTATAGAAAATGCCAAATATTAAAGGATGAAGATTAAAAAATCATGTTAAATTTTAAAAACGTTCACAAGAATATCATATAGTATAATTTATTATTATAAACATGATTTTGCTCACAGTTTAATTATTAAATTGTTTACACAGTATAAATTAACATAAAATAATTTGAACAAAAATAACCTTTTTGAAAATTATTAATAAAGTATTAATTTCCTATAATAATATGTCAGAAATATCTAAAAAAAAACTTCTTGGAATTACTCTTTCTACGTCATCAAAACAAATAATCCTAGAGAAAATTGAAAAATACATATCTAATCCGCATGGATTTTTTCATATCGTATCGCTTAATCCGGAGATTATGGTTCTTGCCGAAGAAAATCCGAAGTTTAAAAAGGTTATTGAGACGGCCCAAATTAAAATAGTTGACGGAATAGGGATTGTCATGGCGGCCCAAATCCTCGGTATAGAAGTAGGGTCAAGGCTAACTGGTGTCGACCTGATGAAAAAGCTTGTAGAGACGGCTTCTTTTAGGCGCTTAAGAGTGATGCTAATCGGCGGTAAACCGAATTTAGCAAAGAATCTAGCTGAGTGCTATTCGGAGGATTTTCCCGAGGCTAAATTTAAAGGAATAGAAGGGGTTAAGGATATTGAAAATCCGACCGCTTCAGAAGAAAGTGCAATTTTTTCAATAGTGGCCGATATGAGGCCCCATATCGTATTTGTATCATTCGGTTCTCCCGGTCAGGAATTGTGGATAGAGCGTCACAAAAAGGAGTTTTCTAATATGGTAATAATGGGAGTGGGAGGGGCCTTTGATTTTTTAGGCGGAAAAGTTCCAAGAGCTCCGATGATTTTACGAAGGCTGGGATTGGAGTGGTTTTTCCGGTTGATGGTCCAACCTTGGAGATGGAAAAGGCAATTGAGACTTGTGAAATTTGCATATCTTGTTTTCAGACAAAAAACGGGAATATAAAATGAATATAAAAAAAGACATCCTTGAAACCATTGGATACTTTTCAAACTTCGCTTACCCTCCTGATTTTGACGAGATATATGTCTTCTTAAGGAAAAAAACCTCAAAAAACGCCCTTAAAATGGCAATTTTATCTTTAGAGCGTCAAAATAGGATAATAGTAATTCAAAATCCAAAATTCAGAATCAATAATGCAACTAGATATACTCTACCGGAGTATAGTACAATTCGTCATCCGTCATCCGCAATTAAACAATTAGATAATTACGAATTACGGATTACGGATTCACAAAAGAAATTGAATAATTGGCGATTCAGATTGTTCATACGGCTTATATCGCTTTTTCCCCAGATAAAACTGGTCGGACTTTCCGGATCGGTATCGATGATGAATGCGAAAGAAGGAGACGATATTGATCTATTTATCATTACGGCAAAAAAAAGATTATTTACAGGAAGGTTTATTGCCTTA
>JAJYIX010000055.1:2890-5209 GCA_021789865.1 bacterium | reverse complement strand
TGCCTTTCCTGATGTTTGTCCTCGTCAATATCCCGATACTTTTTCTTTTGTACAGTGTCAAAAAACCTTTTCATATTTTGATCGCTTATTTCTTGATTTTTGTTGTGATAGCCGTCGGATGTTACTGGTTGATACCGATATATGGAGTATATGCTCCATCTAAGGCGATGACGGCCGCATTTTCGATAAGTTTAGTGTATCTTCTTTGGGCGAGCGTTGTCGAATACAGAAAACTAGAGTAAAATCGCCGTCAGTTTTTCTTCCAATATTCGACGAGTAACTGGTTGAAAGCTTTTTCCTTCACGAGCGAATAGCGTTTCTCTGCCAGAGTGGCACGATAGTCTATGCCATGGATATCGGCTGTGTAAGGGATGACGATCAGTTGTCTCGTGTCAGCATTCTTCAAATTTTCCAAATTATGCAACTTCAAACTGTCATCATAGTATTTGACCGGGTCACTCGACGATAGGACCATATAGACCGGTTCCCTCTGCGGTAAAGATTTAACGAGATTTTTCCAGTCTTCCCGATGAAATTGGGGAAACAGCAAATAAATAAAGGAAAATGTAGCGAACCCTAGGACCAGAGCCCACCTACGAGGTGTACTTTGGGCCGATCCAACAGTCTGGATTGCCAGTAAAATTGCCATTATCGGGATGAGGTATATAAATCTGAAATACTGAAGTAGTGGAGTAACAAATGAAACCAAAAATCCTAATACGAGTGGAAAAATAAAAAGATATTTAAGCAGGGTCTTTTTAGGTTCTGCCCCAAAAAGAAAAGTGCTTATAAAAACAAAGGTCGTCCAGCTGCCGGCGATACCGTAATAGAGCCATTTCGGGTAAAAATCGATTCTGCCTATCGAAAATTTTATCGGTATTAGAAGGAGGTTTTTCAAATACGCCTTTCCAAGAACTGCGGTCCAATTTTTTACTTCTGCCAAAGCCGATCTCGAA
This sequence comes from bacterium, assembly GCA_021789865.1. Classification (GTDB taxonomy): domain Bacteria; phylum Patescibacteriota; class Microgenomatia; order UBA1406; family GWC2-37-13; genus GWC2-37-13. The sequence continues at coordinate 4,253 of JAJYIX010000055.1, read as the reverse complement.
TTTAGAAGCTGGTGATAAAGTAGGGGCGATACCACGAGAAAGTATGCGAAAGCGGAAAATATGCAGATAAAAAAACTTTTGTATTGTTTTTTTATCAATATGTACAGAAATATTGTGGCAATTAAAAATGCCGAACCGTAAAAAGTCAGAAATGCCAGACCAAAAAACAAATTCATCATCATCAAACTGCTTCTTTTATATTTTTGTAACTCTATGTCCGTGATTCGTGATTTATCGGAGCTAGAATAATTAAAAAAATAATACAATCCGGTCGTCAACAAAAAGGTCGTCATCATATACATCCTGGCTTCTTGTGAGTAATAGATTATAAGAGGGTTAAATAAAAATAATACCGCCGCTACGATTGAAACTTTAGAACTTTCAAATTTTCGAACTATCTTGTATATGACAAAGCCGGTCGCTAACGAAAATATGACGGAGGGCATTCTCAACGATATCTCGGAAAAACCGAAAATACTTCCCCAAAATTTTTCCAGTAAATAAAAAGTCGGCGGGTGAAAATCAAAAGGTGAGAATTGAGTGACAATCTGGAGGAAACTCAAATGACGGGCAACCTGGGCTGTCGTCGCTTCATCTAGCCAAAGTGTTTGATTAAGGGATATGAGCCTGACAAAAAAAGATAAAACAATGATTATGAAGAGTTTTTTATTCATTTTGAGCGGGATACGGGAATCGAACCCGTCCTATCTGATTGGAAATCAGATGTTCTACCGATGAACTAATCCCGCGGTTCTACAATTATATCACTTCTCCCAACCATTCGGATGAGCTTTATACCAGGCAACCAATGATTTTACGGAATCGGCGATCGTCCTTTTCGGTTCCCACCCCAGAAGTTTTTTGGCCTTATCGATCGTAGCGACCAGTTTGGAAGCTTCGCCTCCGCGGAGGGAAGAGCTTTTTTGCCTTGGGATTTTCGCACCGGTAAATTTTTCCACCTGGGAAATTATTTCAAGGACCGAATTGCCAGTTCCGGTACCGAGGTTTATCGTTTCGCTCTTGCCGCCTCCGAGAAGATACTCGACCGCTTTTATATGGGCCTCGCAAAGGTCGACAACATTGACATAGTCCCTGACCGGACTTTTGTCCGGCGTATCCATCTCCTGATAAGTCAAGTAAAAAGGTTTTATTCCCAAAGCGCCCCGGACCGCATTCTCAGTCAGATGGGTCGAAGGGTTTTTTGAGTAGCCAAAAAGGCTGTCGTCGCTTGCCCCGGAAACGTTGAAATAACGGAAGACGACGTATTCCATTCCTTTCAATTGTCCGTACCAACGGACTATCTGTTCCTCCATGTATTTTGACTCGCCGTAAGTATTATTTGGGGCCACCGGATGGTTCTCGT
>JAJYIX010000055.1:0-2880 GCA_021789865.1 bacterium | reverse complement strand
GTCGAGCGGAACGTATTTGGCCTCACCGTAGACGGCGCAGGTCGAGGAGACGACAATTTTTCGAACTTTGAGTTTCACCAACGTATCGACCAAGTTCAGAGCGCCCCTCGGATTATTGTCGAAATATTTATACGGATTGCTCATCGACTCGTCGACGACGCACGAGGCGGCAAAATGAACGACGGCATCGAAAGGAGCTTTTTCATCTCTTTTTTCTTTTTCGAAGATAGGGGAGAGGTCGTCCTTTAGGTCGGATTCATAAAATGAAAATGTCTCCGGAAATTTTTTTTTCAGCAATTCGACCGGATCATGATATCCCGTCAAAAAATTATCAAGCCCGACGACCTCGTAACCATTTTGCAAAAACAAGTAGGCGGCGATCGAACCGATATATCCGCCAACACCAGTAATAAGGATTTTATTCATATCTATATGATATCAAAACGGTTGAATAGTTAAAACTTAAACGGCTAAAAAAAACTTTAAACACTGAAATTTTAAATTTTTGTTTAATGTTTTATAGTTTAATATTTATTTAAAATTTAATATTTAAGATTTAGCATTTGATTGTCTTATTTTGTGTATCGGATGCCAATGGATACGTCCTTCGGCGAAATAAATCCCGGCGAAGACCAAGAAACTTCCGGCCAAATAATAGGCGTTGGGTAATTCGTGAAGCAGGGGATAGGCGACGATGACGGCGGCTACCGGGTCGATATAGGTAAAAAGTCCGGCGTCTTGACTTTTTACTTTTGACAATCCGTAATAAAAAAGGGTATAGGCAATGGCCGATGAAAATACGACGCCGAAGACGATCCCGATGGCTCCATTTATGTTAAGAAACGAGATGTCCCACGATTTCATTTCGGAGATTGAAAAAGGTAAAAACGTCAATGCGCCGAATAAAAAAGTAACCGCTGAAGCCTGAAAAACGTTGATTTTTTTCATCAGGTTCCTCCCGATGACGGTCTGAAGTACGGCACCAAAAGTCGCTACCAGTAAAAACAAGTTCCCCGTAACTTGACCGAGAATGAATCTTTTGCCATCCAGCAAAATCGGAGATGTGACGATTATAAGGACTCCGGCCAAGGCGGCCAACATCCCGGTAAAAACTTTCAGTTTCGGTTTTTCTTTTAAAAATATTATCGAGAGAAAATATATGAGAATCGGCCCCGCTGAAGATATGATCGGGGCATTGATGCTTTCGGTATACTTAAGGCCGAAGAAGAAAAAAATTACGTTAATTGTTATACCAAAAAAACCAACCAAAATCATTTCAGTCCATTCCTTAAGATTTAATTTTTTCCAGTGACGAAGCGCCAATGGTAAAAAAATTAGTCCCGCCAAAAAAAATCTTATAAAGGCCAGGGTAAACGGTGGGATATTGGTAAGGGCAAATTTAAAAATCGGCGAGGCGGCTCCCCAGACGACATTGGCGATAATAAGGGCAAGAATAGGGTTCACAAAAAATTTTAAATCTTAAATATTATTTGTATTTAAGTCTAGCAGTTATTTCCTAATCTTTTTGTGAAGAAATACTATGAGCTCGGCGATGATACCGGTCATCAATATCTGCAACCCGACGATAATCAGTAAAATAGCAAAAAGGAGTATCGGACGCCTGTAAAGCTGGACGTGATAAAAAATTCTTAGGTAGCTTAGGTAAAGCGCCATTACCAAACCGATAAAAAACGCAACCGAGCCGATCATTCCGAAAAAGTGAAGCGGCCGTTCGGAAAAACTGTACAAAAAATAGGCAGTGATAGTGTCAAAAATCCCGTAAAGAAGTTTGCTTTTCCCGAACTTGGTCACCCCTTTTAATCTGGGATTATTCACGACCTGCACCTCGGTGACCTTATATCCTTGCAGATATACGGCGAGGGGGAAGAAGCGGAAATTGTTACCGTAAAAGTCGAAATTATCCAAAACTTCTTTTTTGAATACTTTGAATCCGCAGTTTATATCGGTAAAAGGCGATCTGAGGAATTTCTTCAAAAACTTTCCGGCCAGCCCGGAATAGATCTTTACCAAAAGATCGTCGTGTCGCTCGCTTCTTATTCCGTTCACGAAATCATACCCTTCGGCGATTTTCTTCAAAAATTTCGGAAGATCTTTCGGGTCATCCTGTAAATCACCGTCCATAAAAGCGATTACCTCGCCGCTTGCCGCACCGACGCCGGTCTTCAGGGCTTGGCCTTTACCGTATCTTTTTCTGTGGCCTAAGTATTTTATTCGGGGGTACTTATGAAATTCCGATTTTCCAAAAGTAAAACCATCCGTCGAACCGTCATCGACCAATATAATTTCATATTCTTTGCGGATCTTATTTAACTGGTCAACCAATTTTACGATTAGATCCGGGAGATTGTCTTTTTCGTTATGAAAAGGAATTATGACCGATAGCATAACTAACAAATTTTTAAACTTTCGAATCTAAAACTTTTGAACTTCACTGCCCGGACATCATTTTACTCTCTTGTACACCTCAATACTGATGTTGTCCGAATAAATCATTTTATAATTATTGTCCTGGCGGAAATTCTGATAAAACTTCACCGCCAAAGTGCCTTTATTTATATTGCCTATTTCCGCTCTGTCTATGATAACATAGTCGGCCAATTTATAGATCGATTCGTTATTTTCGATCATATCCTGATCGGTAAAACCCATCGATGCGTAGGCCGGATCGTAGAGAAAGTTATAGTAAAATTCCCGTTCGGTAAAGTATGGTGCGAGGATGGGCGTCGTCGCCACTTTTATCGTCGGATCCTTCAAAATTTCCGACCACTTCTTAATGACTGATATTTTTTCCTGTGACGTTTTTCTTAAAACCAACGGTCTCCTTAAAAATTTCAACGGCAACGGCGAATAAGATCGGAA
>JAJYIX010000008.1 GCA_021789865.1 bacterium | reverse complement strand
AACAATCGGTGAAGGGAAGTATATGAGAATAATCCCTGATTCGCCCGATAGAATCGTATATGCTCCACCGCCTCCTAAGGGTTTTTATCAGACAATCTAACATTTTGTAATGATACCTACGGTAAAAGGAGTTTTTTCGGCAGTAGAATATATTTGTGAAGAAAGAGGTAGGTTCGTCGTATCAGTTTCGAGTGACAATAACAATAGGACTCCGGTTATAGTGTATGGTAATTTATTTGCAGAAGATAGTGCTGTCACACAACCAAAAATGGAAGTCGTACTCGCCTTAAATGCCGTAGAATTAAAAGAAGCATCACTAAAACTTGGCAATAAAGTAATAGTAGCCGATTCTGAAAAAAACGAAATGGTTATAGAGTATTTACGTAATGAAGGATGCATAATAGGTTGGTCTCCCGACCATTATAGAAATAAAGGCTATAAAGAATATGCGCGTGTAAGAAATGACGAAAATACTAGTTTTATAGTATTGGATAGAACTCAGTAATTGATAACACTAATGGTCCAAAGTTATGAAAACCTACGCTTTGACTCTTTGACCGGCGGATTAGAGCTGGCCGGAAAAAAATATCCGACTCTTCCTTTTGCTCTTGTAGATTTATTTGCCGACAAGGCAGACATAACCTCTGAACTGAATTTAATTTCAAAATTTAGAGCAAGCCTTCCGAAATTCGACTACTCATTTTTTAACAGAGTAAGCCCAGTGGCTATTGCAGATGACGAACGTTTGAAAAGCCAAGCAAAAAATGCCGATTTTTTCATAAATAGTCTTTCGATAAATAACGGACGTGAAACTAAAGTGATTGAAAGTACTCTCCAAGGAAAGCTCGGAAATATTCATTCATGGTCTGCCGACGGAAGCGACCGGTTGATGGCCCAAGCTGAAATTGCCAATTCTTGGTTATATCTTCTGTCTAAAAACGTGACCAAAGCCGAGTTGTCGCCGATAATTCGAGTCGCTGCGGAAACGCTGGTCGAGGAAAAAAGATTGTATCAAGCGAAAGACGTCTTGGCTCAACTGGCAACGAGGACTGATAATTATAATGTCATGACAATAATGGAAGTATTGAAATCGGTAATGAATTTAGTTTCCCTTGGAAATGTGCAAGGAGCGCCTTATCGACAGATTGCCGCAAAACTAAAATTACTTTTTGTAGGCGAAAACGGCGATACCGAGACAGTCATAAAATCACTGGTCGGAGTGGATTTCCCCGATCTTAAAGCAAAGTCTTTGAATATAAAAAAATTAGTAAACAAAATTCCGGATACTGACAAGATCAAAAGAGTATTGGGTGAATCACTGAATATCTTAAAAGATTACTAATTATCAATTCCAGCCACTTACCTTGCCATCACTTGTCATCCCCGTGAAGACGGGGATCCAGACTATAAATTTTCATATAAATCATTCCAATTTGGATTCTTCTTTTCAATTAAATCAATTTTCCAGAGCCTATTCCATTTTTTGATTTGTTTTTCCCGTTTTATCGCTGATTCCGGATTATTGTGGATTTCAAAATAAACTAAGAAGTGTATGTTGTACTTTTTCGTAAAACCATCAACTTTATTATTTTTATGCTCCCACACACGCCTCTTTAAATTATCAGTTACTCCGATATAAAGAGTACCGTTTTTTTTAGAAGAGAGTATATAAACAGAGTAGGTTTTGTCAAGCATACAAGATTATTATAGACTGGATTCCCACCTTCGTGGGAATGACAAAGCTATAGCACAAAACAAGATGTCATCCCCGTGAAGACGGGGATCTAAGCTATAGATCTTCATATACCCCAGTATAAAGAGTGCCATTCTTTTTAGAAGATAGGATGTAAACAGAATATGTCTTGTCGGACATATATAAATAATTATATAGATTTGTCACTATGAAAATAGGGATCAGATTGGTAATTTAAGCTAAGATTTAATTTTAAGACTGGATTCCCGCCTGCGCGGGAATGACATAAAAGGTGGCGGAAATGACAGTGTTATTAAGTAAAATATCTTGCAGCTCTACTGCATGATATAGTATTTTATGCTATCATTTTCTAAATGAAGAAACTTCTGGCGTTTTTTTTACTGTTTTTTTTGTCGGCGGGCCTTTTGGCTGTCTCAGCTCAATCAACCGGCGAAAATATCGAATCTTTTCACTCCAATATCAATATTGAAAAAAGCGGCAAGATCAATGTCAAAGAAACGATAATCTACAACTTCGGGGACAATGAACGCCATGGAATTTATCGCTACATTCCCTATATAAAGACCAATAGCGCCGGCAAGCAATTCAAACTTACCATAAGTGGCGTTTCCGTGACCGACGAAAACGGGCAACCTTACAATTACACGTCCTCTTTTTCCGGCACGGATCTGTCCCTAAAGATAGGGGATGCGGAAAGGACTATTACCGGAATTCATACGTACGTGATAGATTATACGGTATCAGGTGCTTTGACGTATTTTTCCGATCATGACGAGCTTAATTGGAATACGACCGGCAACGGTTGGATGGTACCGATTCAATCGGCCGAAACGACAGTCAGCCTGCCGGCTTTTCCGGGACAATCTCTGGTAAAAATGGCTTGTTATACTGGAGTTTACGGTTCGAAAGAGAAAAATTGTGAGACTTCATTGGCCGGCACGACCGCTGATTTTGTTACGACACAGCCTCTTAATGCCTCCGAAGGTCTGACAATCGTATACGGATTTCCGAAAAAGATCGTTGCCGTTCTGGAACCGGTGCCTTATACGCCGTTTTTTTCGACCTCGCTTGGAAAAATATTGGCGACTCTCGGATTAATCTTGTTTACTGTTGCCTGGTTTATCTGGGTTATCGCCTTACCGATTTACATAATATTCAAATGGTGGCGGCATGGACGCGACCCAAAACCTAACGTTGGCGTCACATCGGCTTGGTTTGACCCGCCGAAAAGTGTTGACGGAAAGCGTTTTTTGACGCCTGGTGAAGTCGGGACCTTGGGCGATGAGTCGGCCGATTTGAAAGACATCTCGGCGACTGTCGTTGATCTGGCCCGCCGCGGGTATCTGATTATTCAGGAAAAGCAAAAAGGGGATTTTTATCTGATTCGTCGAAATCCTTCTAAACGGGATTCAGGAGGGATACTTCTTCCTTTCGAGAAAATTCTTCTTGATAATTTCTTTGACGGCGAGGATACTTTGAGGCTCAAAGACGCCCAATTATCTAGTGCTGTCAATCAGGTAAAAAATGCTTTGTACGCCGATGTTGTCGCGGAGAAGCTCTTTCCTCAAGACCCGCAATCGGTCCGAACGAAATATTATATATTGGCTACCGTCGCCATTTTTACCGGCAATATCGGTCTTGCCGTCGTCGCCTTCGTGTTTGGGCGGGTCATGCCGGTCAAAACTCAGTTCGGTTCTGATTGTAAAAACATTGCTCATTCCTTAAAAAATTTCCTTGTCAGCCAGGAAAGGCAATTGGAATTTCAGGCAAAAAATCAAATGATGTTCGAGAGGCTGCTTCCTTATGCGATTGCTTTTGGAGTCGAAAAAATCTGGGCGAAACGTTTCCAGAGCATCGATATCAAGCCGCCTTCTTGGTATCAGGCTTACAATACTGGGACATTTAATAGTGTTATTTTTGTCAGTATTTTGTCTTCATCGATGCAGAGTTTTGCGACAGCGGCAACGCCGACGACCTCATCTTCCGGATTTTCATCAGGATTCTCGGGAGGATTTAGTGGTGGAGGCGGCGGCGGAGGCGGTGGGGGATCTTGGTGACAATGTCATTTCTGCCAGGGTTCGACCGGCTATAACTCCGCCGATTCTCCACGCTGTCGGGAACCCTTTCCCCGTGTCACCCGCGCTTAAAATATTGTCGAAATCTGTTAGAATATTGCTAGCTCCCATAGCTTAACGGATAGAGTAGGGGTTTGCGGAACCTCTGATGGCTGTTCAATTCAGCCTGGGAGCACTAGGGGTTTACCCCGAGCGAAATCGAGGGGGCGTAGTTCAACGGTAGAATAGAGGTCTCCAAAACCTTTGATGGGAGTTCGATTCTCTCCGCCCCTGCATTAGAATCGGTCAACAAGTTAACGGGTTTAGCAGTTTAGTTAAATAGATACTATCCACTTCATAAACTCTTCATGCATCTCATAATCAGGATTTGGAGCCAGCGACTCGTCTAGGAATCCGCCGATTGCCCGGGCGGCCAAAACTGTTTTCAATTTTTTTGTATCGTAACTTCTTTTAGTCAATTCTCCATAGATTTTTTTAGCAATCTCCGGCTTTTTCCAGACGGAAAAGGCACGTTGAATAAAATAGGCAATGTCATAATATTCGACGCCCTGACTCATGGCATGTTCACCGTCAATTAGGCATAAACGATTATTTTTGTCGAATATTAAATGCCAAGGGGAAAAATCACCATGACGCGGCCGGCAAGAAAGATTTTGAACATTCGCTTCGATTAATCGAAGTAAATTTTTCAGTTTATAAGTATTTTTGATCTCGTTGGGAACAGATCCGAAATGAGCTTTTGTCTTATTCAAAAATTTCTCCAGGTGGTTTTTTCCCTGATGGTAGCTGTCGGCGGGAAGAGGAGTCAGTTTGAGGGACATAATTTTCTCCGTAAGATCAATGATCCGATCCGTGTTCGCCAATACAACCGAAGCGGTTGGATGCGGCCCGTCAAGATAATCCGTAATCATATAAAAAAAAAGATTATTATAATATCCTCGATCATGAATTTTAGGCACGAGTACACCCGTAGGGTGAGCTTGAATTTTCATATAATCATTCCAAGCGGCTTCATTTTCAGTGACGGCACTTATACCTTTTGAGGTGGATAATTTCATGAACATGACATTATCGTTTTTCGAAATTAGGGCGCACAAATGCCGGGGGTAAGATAGATATTTTTCAATAAAATATCCTTTTTTTTGAAAAAAAATCTCGACTTCCTTTTGATCAAGTCTTTTTCCTAATCTGTAATCAAAAATTTTTCCGCCGATATTTATATCGAAGGCTTTCATTTGGCCGGAAAATCGGGGATGGCCGGATTGGCGGCGGTATTTTCCTGGGCTGATGCCTCAGGTTGCGGAGGATTGGTCGGTGCTACAGGCGCTGGAGGAGGCGGTGGCGTCGAGTCTGTATTCATTTGCGACTGGAGCTTACTCATGACACCGTTTAGGGGCGTATCGTCAACCACTGGAGGCACGGGTGCTTGCGGGGCAGTAACCGCCGGCGTTGGAGCGACCGTCGGCTCGACCGTCACAGGTGGAGGTGTCGGTGTCGTCGGCGACGGCGACGGTTCCGGTTTTGCTTCCAAACCCAGAACATTATTGAACTCTTCTTCTGTAAAACCCTTAAGAACGCTTATGGTGCCATCGTCTTTTTCTATTTTAGTGACTGGCGTCCCGGCAAAATTATTACCTACCGTCATCATTTCGGCCAAGAAATCCTTGTTGGTCTCGATATTTCTCTCCTCGAACTGGAGGTTGTGTTTTTGCAGATAGGCCTTTTCCTGTTTGGAAAACTCGCACGTGGAAGTAGTGTATACGACGATTTTCATAATCAATTTTCATTATGAATAAAAGAAAACGATTTGTCAACCTGAAAATTTTGCGGTATAATGTCCCACAGGGATGTCTCTTGAATCTGTTACGGCGAAAACAGGCCCCATTCATGTAAGGCCCAATCCTTTTGAGGCTAGTGGTTTTTTGCCCTCTCGACTTAAGAATATCTACGGAAATTTGCTATTGACCTTCAAAAATACCGAAGATCGTTCGATAAAAATTGGTGACCGATTGGAGAAAATGTTTTGGTGGATCATGGACAACGATTCAACGACCGTTGTCTCAATGTTAAAGAAGCTTGAAAAGGATAGAAAAAGCTCCGATCTTTGGGCTCGTGCTCTAATGGTAGTTTTATTGAAAGAAAAGTTTTCCAGACAAACTCCCTTGTATGAGAATATCAGACCAGATTTCCCCGCGGGAGAATTGCCGTTTTCTATCGGAGATAACTGGAAAAACGCTCGTTTGGTTCGATCGGAAAAAAGTCTTATTCCACAAAAATACTTTTTAGTCCTTGATCTGGACATATCCAGTGCCTGGACATTGACCGATAGCGAAAAACGGCAACTGCGGGTAGACGAATCCACGACCGAGCTCCAAAACGCCACCGTAATCACTTTCCTGACAGAATTCATCAATGCGTATTTTAATCACCGATCCTTAATTTCTAAAAACGTGCCATTGAAAATTGCGATTCCCGTCAATTTATTTGATCGACTGACCGCCGAAAGGGAGATTGTAATGGCACTTCAACGACGAGATGGCATGTGTCCGGGTACGAGCAAAAATGGCGGTATGCAACGGCAGCTTGTAAACAAAGCTTTCCGTCCGAATGAATTTTTCTCAAAGGCAAATAAAATTTTTATCCGCCTTCATGGTTGGACCGGCAGTGCCGACGCATCCCTCGGACCGAAGGTATTGACTCATTTGGCTTTATTGGGTGACGACGCCGTTGGTATTTTTCCATCCGGAGCGGGAATCGATTTTTCGTTAGCCGACAACCTTTTCGGCCTAAAAGCGACCACCCCGAAAGTGTACGCGGATCAGATATTTACTTTACTCGATTTTATGAAAATATGGGATAAAGAGATTTACTTGAATGCCCACTCGCTTGCGGGTGCGGCCGCGTATTGGTTAGTCGATAAAATCATAAAAAGGTCCGATGAATTGGGAGTAAGGCTACCGTCTTTAAAAGTTATTTGTGAAAATCCGGCCCTGAAAGGAACCTGCCGTTTTCTTGAAGACTGGTTGCTTAGACTTGGGGAACTGAGTTTGAAAACCGGAGCCGCCAGTCTTGCTCCTAGCCTTTTGTCTCGAATATCTCTTGAATATGCAAAAATGATCGCCCCCGAGCACTATTCCGAAGATGTACGTAAACAATATGCCGGGAAATTCTCTGATTTGCGCGAAGCTCCGGCCGTGCTCATGGAATCCGAAGGTCTAAGAAGGCAAGAAGATTTGCCGTCCGGATTAGTCGATAGATTAAATAATGCGATTAAGGCCGATAGGTTGTCTTTTGTCGGCATCATCGCCGGTGACGACCGGATTACGTCAGCTCCAATGCAGTTGGCCCGATTTAAAGAATACGGATTAAAACACCCGGTAGTAAATTTATTAAAGGACGGCCATTTTGTCCATATGTCGGATAAATTTTTAGAAATAATGAAGTTTTTGTACGGGGAATTTTCCCAGGGAGTTTTTAATGAGACGCTAAAAGTAAAGTTAAAAAGAATTGCTTCGGAAATGGATGGGGTGGCCATCGTCAACAGTATTGTTATTTTCCTTCTTTTGGAGCTCCAAATGCTTTCATCTCTTTCAATTTCCACATGAAAAGGGCGCCTTTTTTCCGGGCATTGGAATCGATGACAAAACGGAGAGCCGCTTCGAGTATCGGTCGGGGAACGTTCTTGGCAAGTTTGATATAAAGACTTTTACGTCTTTCTTCGCCAAGTTTTTGCGCCAAATACACTCCGAAAGACTGGAACTCCCGGGACACGTATTTATCTTCCAGGGGATTGAATTTGTTTAAAATATCCTTTACTGATTGCATTTTAGATTATTGCTAAGGCCCAAAACACACCTCGTAGGTGTGTCGGCCAAGAATTGCACCCCGTAGGTACAATTGGCGGATGAATCTATTATTTTGTAATTATCTTCAGGTATACTTCTTCATAATTTTTTACCATTTGTTCAACGGTAAAGAAACTTTCTACATATTGTCTGCAGTTGTGTCTCATATTTTTGTACTCTTTTTCCGGCATTGAATATATTCTTTCGACGGCTTCCTTCAATCCTTCCATACCCGTTTTTTTAATTATAAAATCACCGCGTATGTCGTCGTCGGAAGAATTGACAATAAATCCGTTGACACCATCTTTAACTATTTCTGGGACAGAACCTCGTGCGAAAGCGACAACTGGTGTGCCGCACGCCATAGACTCTATCGTAACCAATCCGAAAGGTTCCTCCCATTGTATCGGGAACAATAAGCATTTACTTTTAGCGTAAATTTCATTTCTTTTTTCTGAAACAACTTCGCCGTAATGAGTTATATAAGGACTGTCCAGCTTGTGCTCGATCTTGGTTTTATAATAATTCAAATTTGCTTCATTTTCGTCATCGACCCGGCCGCCTATCAGAAGTTTTTTTTGCATTGTCAGAGAAAGTTCCAGTGCATATTCCAATCCTTTCGCTGGTACGATTCTTCCAATCCAAGCCATAGTATCATTTGTTGGGCCAGGGTTAAATTTATAGTTTTCTATCTCAATTCCATGATATATAGTTCTAATGTAGTTCAGGTTAATGGGTAGTCTTTGTTGATTGCTTATTGAAACGTAGTTGGAATTTTTTAGGAATTGAAAGACATCTTTTCTATCTTCTTTTCTTTCGCTGGTATCGAGAGGAAGATGGAGGGTGAAAACAGACGGAATCTGTAGCTGATGGGCGAGTGCTATCGAAAGAAAATCGGAAGCCAATGACAGATGACCATGGACAATATCAAAATCTCCGGATTTTTTTATTTCGTCATAAGCCCATAAAAAATGAGTCAAAGAAAAAAGATAGTTGTTCCAGCTGATATTTTTGTGAAGTAATTTCTCTTTGAAAAAAAAACGTTTTTGAGCCGTGATTTTCGAATCGGCGGTCGTAAATACAGTCACGTCATGCCCCTTTCTGACCAATCCTTCGGATATATTGAAAATTACTCTTTCCGTGCCTCCATAACCTGATGGGGGAAGCGACTGCCAGATATTTGCAACCTGGGCGATTTTAAGTTTTCTCATATTTGGTATGTCTCCCTGTATAATTTTTCGTAATTATTGGCCATTATTGTCGAAGTAAAGTTATTTTCTACGCTTTTCCGGCAAGCCTCTGACATTTTTTTGTATTCTTTCGGGTCCAGTCCGTAAAGCCGATCGATCGCTTCTTTTAGGCCATCGACACCCGCTTTTTTCACGATATACTCTCCGCGAACGTCATTATCTGAAGAATTAACGATAAAACCGGTGACGCCGTCTTTGACAATTTCCGGGATCGAACCTCGAGCAAATACAATGACTGGAGTACCGCAAGCCATTGCTTCAATAATTGTCAAACCAAATGGTTCTTCCCAGCCGACAGGGAATACGAAAGCTTTGGCTTTTTGATATAGCTTTATCTTGGAATTGAAATCGGCTGGACCCATAAATTTGATCATATTGTCCGACCGGACCTGTGACTCAACTTCATTTTTATAAAATAATTTGCCTTCCAAACTATCGACCACTCCCGACAAGATTAATTTTTTTTGAGACATGCGAGCTGCTTCGACGGCCTCTTTTATACCTTTTTTCCTGCGGACTCTTCCGATCCAGAATAGGAAGTCGTCATGATTATCTGAATACGGAAATTGCCCGATATCGATCCCATTATAAATATATGTGGCGTTGGTGAGATGAGATGCTTGGCTGAGGGCACTTTTTGATACGAAAACTAATTTGTCCGATCGTTTTAATGACTTTATCATCAGAGATTGCCAGGCCGGTGATATGAGAAGATCAGAGTGGATGGTAAAAACGACTGGTTTTTTGATGAGTTTAGAAAAGGGGGCAAAAAGAAATGGCTCAAAATAATTTATATGAATCACGTCAAATTCATCCTGTTTTTCGGTGATAAGAGATGATTCTAACAGTTGGTAACCGTAAAATAGTCTTTGGTTTTGTTCGGTTTTGTTGATTTCCTCTTCGGCGGCGATCGGAAAAAGCTTACCTTCAATCAGACTGTCGGAGGTGGCAAAAAAAGTGGATTCATGACCCTTTTTTCCAAGCTCGCTTCCCAAAATATATGCAAACATTTCCGTTCCACCGTTGCTATCTTTGTTGATTTTTTTATGTAAAGTTGCTCCAATGGCTATTTTCATGTTCTTATTTAAAACTTACATATCTATCTGGCGCCTTTTTAATACAATCTTCGAACATTTTTTCATCGGAAAATATTTCCAGAAATTTAAACTTATATTTTGGTTTAAAATTTTTTTTCCATGCGTCCAAAAAAGGTTTTTTCTCGACGATGAAGTCGAGGTTACGAATTATCCCCTCAATGGTTAAAAAATATCCTTCGTCTCCGAATTTGCCGAAGTTTGATTTGACCGTTTTGACAAAATTTTTGTCGCTGTCCGTCAGACCATATTTATAGGCCAAAAGCAAAAAATCCTTGGCGATTCCCCATTCGGGATGTTCAACGCCCCTAATTATTCCGCCTTCGACTTCTTCGACGTGGTGAGTGATAATCGACGAGTCGTACACAAGTGGGTATCCGGCGCTCCAATATCTGACGGAAAGATCCGATCCCTCTCCGCGCATGTTAAAAACGTCTTCGTCATATCCGCCAACGTCAAAAAAAATGCTTTTATAAGTCGCCATATAACGGGAATATAACGCTTCGACGTAGGTCACTCCATTCAGAGTCTGCCGTCTGTCTTCCGGTCTCGGGCGATCGTTTTTGCCGTCTTCTGGCCCACCCTTCCATAATACTTTACCGCCGATTGCAGCGGCTTTTTTATTTTTCTTAAGGGAGGCAAGCGTATTTTTGATCGTATCGGCCTCGACTTCAATGTCCGAATCGCAGAAAATAATAATGTTGTTTTTCGCTATCCGGGCGCCTTGATTCTTGTTGGCGGCTATTCCCGGCGGACTCGGTTTTGTATAAGCCACTTTATCTGCATATTTTTTCCTAACTGCATTCATCAGGTCTTCATCGGGAGAACTGTCGGACACTATAAGTTCCAGTCCGAAGTCTTTACCCAAACCGTTTGATGAAAAAATCAGATCTATGGTGCGTATGGTCTGTTCAACTCTTTGAAAGCAGGGGATAATCAAAGAAATATTTAGCATAAAATCAAGTATAACAAATTAAGGCTGTCCTTTTTTATCTTGTTTTTTATTTGCTAATAGAGAAAGTTTTGTTCTGCTGCCTTCCGGCCAATCGGTGCGGGTTGATTTAAAATCATTTAGGTTTGCGCGTTTTTCTTTTGTATATTCTAATAGCTTTTCCCTTATTTTATTTATTTCATCTTTTTCAAGATTAATATCCATCTGGTGAAAAATATCTGGCTGTATCTCATTTATACTTTTTAACAACTTCATCAATCTGTCATTGTTATCTAAAAAGCCGATATAGCCAATCCAATATGTTGGTTTTTCAAGAAGACCGTATGTATACCAATTCTCATCTTTCATTTTTTCGCTTATGCCCTTACCCTCCATTCCTTTTTGTTTTTCAAAATAGCTAGGAGCCTTCATTGCAGATCTGGGTGTATTGTCAATATCATTCCAATTAATTCTTGAATTTGGGGCAGACAAGTCTTCATTAGGATTCAATCTTAAATTGATTAAGTTAAGTAAGTCTAAATCCTCTGTGTCTTGAGCAATTTTTTTAAAAACCTGTTCGGCCGAAAAAGCAGTCTCATTGTTTAGGCCAAATAATTTTGCAAGCATTCTTATTCTGGCCAGATGAAAATCTGCTCCTAGAAAACCTATATTTGCTTTAGATCCAGGATTTTCCAAAGAATCGATCTTATTTAAACTATATGCAAAATTTTGAAGTGAGTTAGTGGCTTTATCTTCTACAATAATATCGTCTTCAGAGATTCCATATTCTTCAATAAGAATTTTTTTCATTAGTTCCGCTTCCGACAACCTTTTTTCATTCTCGGCTTTTTTATCTAAACCATGATAATCTTCTCCACCTGTTTTTCCTCCTGTTAGGATAATTTTACCGATTTCTCCTGCCAACTTGAGTTCGCCAGCCGCTCTTGCTATTGTTTTCATCCAAGAGATAGACGTTTCTTTTATGTCTTTGCTTCCTGGCGAGGGTTTTTCCATGGTCTCTTCGTTTAAAACAGGTCCCTGACCAAGCACTACGAGATATTTTGTTTTCGGGTTTTTTATTTGCTCCGGAGTTGGCTGATTTTTTTCGGCTAGTAAACCCGGTTTTTTTGGTTTAATTTCAGGGATGACTGCCTTTGTTATAGGTATTAATGATTCTAAAAGAGCTCCGTCTAACATGAGATAATTTTACCAGTTTATTTCTTTCCGTTTATGGGAGTTTTTTGCATCGATTTTTCGTAAAGATGATAAAATTTAGCGGCTATTTTGTCCCAACTGAATCTTTCCGTAACGGTTTTATAGGCCCGTTCACCCATTTTTTGCCTTAATTTATCATCAGACAACAGTAAGTTGACCTTTTCTGCGATTAAAGCAGGGGAGCGGGGACGGATCAAAAATCCATTATAGCCGTCTTTGACGAGAGTCGAGACACCACCTTTTCGGGAGACGACGACGGGTGTCTTTTGGACCATCGCTTCAAGGATAACCAATCCCAGGGGCTCGTTCCAGACCGATGGAGCGACGTAGATATCGGCTCTGAGATAAAAATCCTTGATGGTGTCCAGGCGGCTTGAAAAGTAACCGACCATGTGGACGTTAGTCAGTTTATATTTCGCAATGAGACTTTCCAGATATTTTCTTTCCGGTCCGTCGCCAGCGATGACAACTTCAGCGTGAATCTGCCGGGCGGCCTTGATGAGATACTCAACTCCTTTATGTTGAGTCAACCGGCCGGTAAAGAGGACCATTTTACTGTATTTGAATGCCAATTTTTTATCGATCCAGCTGACGTCTTTGTTGAAATCGATATTGTTGTTTATACCGGCGGGGATCGTCTTCATTTTTTTATAAAGATCGTGACCGAACATATCGAGGTACCATTGTCTGGTAAAGTTGCTGTTGGCAGTGATAAACTTGGCTTTGAGCGACGCGTCGCGGACCAATGATTTCCAACGGGAATCCTCTTTGAAATAATAAAGGTCGCTTCCATGAGTCATTATCAAAAACGGTTTCTTGTATAAATTGGAAAGTTGCCGGGCTATAGGCGGTAAAAAAGCAGTGTGGAAACAGTGGATGATGTCGGGCTTAAATTTTTCTATCGCCTTGGCAGTTCGTAATAAGTAATAATTATATGTCAGGATCATCTCCTGGTTTGTAAATTTGGAATATTTTTTGGCTCCAAGAAGTTCGGGGTTGCCAACGAATACGCCCGAAATGGGGGGCTTGAGACGAAAAACTTTGGCCTGTTTTAAAATGCGAGAATCCGGGGCCACCACGGCCGCCTGGTAATCGTCTCCGTATTTCTCTTTGAGGCTTAAGGTCAAACGCCTCAGCCAATTACCACTACCGTTTCCCCAGAGAGGAAACATGTATAAATACAGGACTTTCATATTTTGCTGAATTATATCATTTTTTATTCCAGAGTTTTTGTGATGAAGTCGATTGCCCATTTGTAAGTATTGTTTTCTTTTATTGTCCTGGCCATCTGAATGTTACGTTTCATTTTTTCCTCTTTGTCCATAAGCAGGGCGTCTTTTATGGAATCGGCGGATTTTTCCAAATCGTACGGATTGATGAGTATCGCGGAAACCAAATCTTTAGCGGCTCCGGTAAATTTCGACAGAATCAAACTGCCTTTTTCCGGATGGGCACAAATTGCATACTCTTTGGCGACCAAATTCATCCCGTCGTCAAGAGAAGTCACGATGCAACCATCCGAAGCTTGATAGTAAGAAAATATTTTTTTCCTGGGTAAAATTTTTGAGACGGAATAGATCGGTTGCCAATCGTCTTTTCCATATTTTTTATTTATTATTTTTGTTTTATTTTCGATCTCCAAATTTAGTTGTCGATAAACTGGTATTTTGACTCTCGATGGGGCGCCGATTGACAGATAGGTGAATTGGCCCTGGTATTTCGGATATTTTTCCAGAAACCGGTCAATGATAGCCAGTCTTTCCGGAATCCCTTTTGTGTAATCTATACGGTCGACGCCGACGAAGACGTAGCGACTTTTTATGCCGAAATCTTTCAAAAAAATCGATTTATCATAAGTCGTCTTGGCTAATCGCTCCTTTATGTCGTGATAATCGATGCCGGCCGGTAAAAACGACAGTTTAGTTTCATTATTTTTGTAAGTTATGGATCGTGGCTCGAAATCGGTCTGGATTTCTAGTTCCCGTCGACCGCATTCGACAAAATTTTCCACATGGTAACCCCGATGGAAGCCGATAAAATCAGATCCTAAAAGTCCTTCCAATATCTCCTTTTTCCACGGAAGAATCCGAAAGATTTCATAAGAAGGCCATGGAATATGCCAGAAAGTTCCGATTTTTAATTTGGGGTTGGCGGCTTTAAGCATTTTTGGGACAAGAGCCAATTGGTAGTCGTTGACCCAAATAAAAGCCTCCTTCGAATCGATTTCCTCCAAGATGGCGTCGGCGAACTTTTGATTGACCATCCGGTACGCTTCCCACCAACTTTTTTTGAAAATTGGTTTGACAAACACCGCATGACAAAGCGGCCAAAGAGACTGATTGGAAAAACCGTTGTAAAACTCATCGAGAATTTCTTTATCCAAAAAAATTCTTTTTAGGGTATACGCTTTTTTATCCGGTGGTACTTTTATCCGGTTTTTTTTATCAACGACGGCGTGGTCGGCGTTGCCACTAGCCAAGGACACCATTATGCCCCCCGTTTTTCTCAAGATTCCGTCCAACAAAACGTGAGCACCGCCGGCGGCTTTTTCGACTTTTATATCAGAAGAATGGGGGACCGCCGTATGCATGAAAGGTTCTCTCTGAATGGCAACTACTATCTTATGCCCCCTCAAGCTTTCCCTGACATAATTTATCAAATCGTTTTCATTTATCATGAATTGATTATTATAACATGAACGACTTTACCAGTCATGATTCTAATTGATTACGACATATTATCCTATAGAAAAATACTAGTATATTGAGAAAAATATATCTTTGTGATAATCCAAATATATATTTTTGTAGACGAAAATCTACAGACATTGTAAGAAGACTTTAAGTATAATTTAAGTTAATTTTTAGTCTGGCGTTTTTTCATACTTTTACCTTTATGAGGGGTAATTTTTTTTACGACCGATTGGGTCGGAGTATACATAAGTCCCGAAATAAAAGGAAACTATCTCAGGAAGAGATAGCACATCGTTGTGGGCTTGACCGGACCTATATCGCCCGAATCGAGGAGGGGAAAGCCAATCCGACGATCAGAATTCTCAAGCAAATTTCAAGAGCACTTCATGTAAGACTGGCGAAGCTTCTCGAGCCTCTCTAAAGGAAGTTCTAAACAATGATAGAAAACTGATTTTTTAAAAAAGTTTGGAATTGGTCAAAGATTTTTGGAAAGATCTCTTTCTCCAGTTTTTCTTTCTCACTATCGGAAAAATTTTTCAGGACATAAGTAATTCCATCGATACGGTTTTCGGGATTTCGTGCGTCAACGCCTACGCGAATTCGCCAAAAATCTTTTGTCTTCAAATTATCTTCTATTGATTTTAAACCGTTGTGAAGCCTTGGACCTACCGACTGCTGAATATGAAATTTGCCAAAAGGAATATCGAGATCGTCATGCGCCACTATTAGGTTCGAAAGTTTCAAAGTTTGGAAGTTTGAAAGGAGCTTTTTTATCGCAATACCGGATTTGTTCATAAAAGTCTGCGGCTTGGCAAAAACAAAATCAATGTTATTTTTTGTGAATTTGACGAGTTTCGAGCTTGAATATTTATCATTTTTGAACCCGTCCACTCGTAAATCCGTTAACTCGCCAACTAAATAATCGACAAACATAAACCCGACATTATGCCTGTTATTTTGATATTTTTCTCCGTGATTACCGAGACCGACAAGTAAAACCATGAGAATAGTATAAAGTATATGGTATTTAGTATCTAGTATTAATAAATTATGGACGTATTCCGCATTTATATATTGCCAATCTGATATTATTTATCTATATAATTTTTTTAAATAGCAATGCTTGATTCGCTGGAATCTTTTTTAAAAAAACCTCCAAAGAAGTATAGCCCGTCAAAAGAAGATATAAAATCTGTTGAAAGCAGAGAGCTTCAAGAATCATTATTAAAAAGACTCTCCGAACTTGATGAGCTTAATAATCTACCGGGCAGAATCTTGCACGATCTGGCGCCAAAAGTTGGATACGCAGCTCTTATACCGATTGTCAGTGCTTTTATAGATTTTTCGCTTACACGCCAATTTACAAGCAATACGATACATTCGTTAAACGCCACTTTAGTAACTTCAGGTTTGTATGAAGGGTTCGTATCGATTTCAGCTGCCGCCGCCAAAGGATACTCAACTTTACAGAATCGAATATTTGCGCAAAGAGTTTGGAAAGCTTTAAATCGGGATAGAAAACTTCTCATTAAACCAATGTCTAAGGCTTTACCAAAACCAAGTTAGCTAATATATGGAACTAATAGACCAACTAAAAGGATATCTAAGCGAAATGTTTGATGTCTCGGGATTTGATGAAAAGACAAAAGAGGCGATGCTGCAAAAAGCAATGGGAATATGGATAGATAATGCTTTTTCCAGAATCTATGAATCAGCCGGCAGCGATTTTAGAAATAAGCTGAGTAATTTTTTTGCGAAAATTAAAAGCATCGATGATATAAATCTATTACAAGAAAAAATAACCGTAATTTTCAGCTCTTTAAGTAAAAAAGAACGAAAAAAAATGGTTGATATTTTTTATGATGAAGCCGCTAGCTTAATGGAAAAAATGATTGAAAAATTCAACTTTGGAGCAACTGTGAAACAAAAAGAAGAATATATGGAAAGAATTTCAAAATTGACTAAAAGCTAGTTTATTCCGGGTATCAAATATTTTATACTTAAATCATGTCAAATTATATTCCCGATTTTTCAAAAAATCACTGGATGGTCAGTAATCCGAAAAGGAAGGTTCGGACCGGCATGGACGGAAAGCCGTTCCGTTGCCCGTTTTGTCCTGGTAATGAGGCCGACACTCCGCCGGAGGTCTTTCGGATTGGGGACGGTGAGGCAAATAAGCCCGGATGGAAAGTACGGGTCGTCCCGAATCTTTTTCCCATAACCGATTATCACGAGGTGATCATTCATTCTCCGGATCATGACAAAAACATTGAAGACTTGACTGAAGAAAATGTGGTGAATATTATCAAAACCTACATAAACAGATTCAATTTTTTGAAGGATAAAGGAAAAGTGCATATCTTTTCCAACCAAAGTCTTATTAGCGGGGCTTCGCTGATACACTCTCATTCGCAAATTGCGGTAGTGCCACATGAGATCCCGGAGAATATAGTAATTAAGCAACCGGTGGTAAATATAGTTGAACAAATAGGAGATTTTGTATCTTATTGTCCTACTTATTCAGAATGGTCTTATGAGGTATGGATAGCAGAAAAAATCTCAAATGACAAATTACAAATGCCAAATGAATTTCAAAACCTAAATGAAGAAAAGATAAAAAGCCTATCAAAAATTTTGCAATCGTCGATTAAGAAACTGAAAAAAATCCACGACGGAGATCCCCACTATGCAAAAAAACCTTTCGGATATAA
This sequence comes from bacterium, assembly GCA_021789865.1. GTDB lineage: Bacteria > Patescibacteriota > Microgenomatia > UBA1406 > GWC2-37-13 > GWC2-37-13. The sequence continues at coordinate 9,670 of JAJYIX010000008.1, read as the reverse complement.
TTTTTACATCAGTATTCTTCAGGCGCCACAAGTACACCCTACGGGTGTCCTTGAGGAAGGTTGGTACCTGCGGATCATTCCACGATTCATGGAAAGAGCCGGATTCGAATTCTCGACCGGAATCATGGTAAACTCCGTAACGGCAGAAACGGCTTCGGATAACTTAGCTAAAGCATGACATTGAAAATGGGTTTGTATTCGGCTACATTTAATATATGTCCGATTTAACTAGTGCCATCAGTAAAAGCATCGAAAATATAGATCTAAATTCCGCGGAAGGATTCAGGCACTTTATCGAATCGGAAACGGCGAAAATAATCGTTGATCTTTTGGAAAAAGAGACGATAGACAGCGAAAAAGCCGCCAGGCTTTCCCAACTGACCCTTGATCTTATCAAGCCCGAGATGACTATCGAGGAACTTTATATTAACGCCGTCAAACTCGACGATCACGATCCCGAGCTGGCCCCGGTCGTCTACAAAGTCATGAAAATATACGAGGAAAAGTTCGAAAAAAAAGCCCTTGACCAAGTCAGCCAAATGGTCAAGAGCGGCCACTTCGACCAAGCTCAGGACATGGTGAAAAAGGTATTACAATTTAAAATGGTTTCATAAGCTATGTTAGACGCCGCCCTTGGAGAGACTGCAATGCGAGCCTCTGCCGCTGCTGAAAAAGTAGCTGGTCCTCGCAAAAATGCTATAGAAGTAAAAAATGCCAAAATTCGTGTCAAGGGAATGGAACAGGGTATACAACAACAATCTCCTAAAGAAAAGGTACAAGCTCTTGAACATTACATAAAAGGCTGTGACAGCCCGATGATGAAAGGTGCAGAAAACAAACCAGAGGCAGAAATGATCCTTTTTATTCTTTCAGGAGGTGATTTTACCGTAGATGTCTTGCAGCAGGAGATGATGATGAAGATCCAAGAGGTAAAAGAAGCAAATTTAGGCCCGGAAGCGGCCCAAAAGAAAATGATGGCGATAGAAAAACAATACAGTACTTTGATGAATTTTTCTGGTGAAAGACAACGGAAAGCCGAAGGACTAGTCAAAAAAATGGAAAAATCAAAAGATCCTTCCGAGAGGGTAAACGGCTTTGATCTTCATATTGCCTTAACTCAATCGCAAATAGACGAGAACACTAGGAGAATAATTCAATATGGAGAATATCTCAAGGCGGGGAATGACGGCCGTGCTTATTTGACTAAAGATCAGAAAGAAGAGTATCAAAGAATAATCACTATTTTAGCTAGAAAAAATCAGGAGTTGCATACAGTTCTAGGAAATAATGAACAAGGTGAGGTGGTAGGTGATGGCCTTATCAAACAGCGAACTGCCTTGGAAAGCTACGAGAAGCACCCTGATGCCGTCAAAGCCTTGGCAAACACTTTTGTAATTGACGAGACTGTTAAGCTTGAAGACGGCACGGTTGTACCGAACGAAAAACTCATTGAGTTCGCCCAAGAGCATCCGGCTTCTTACTTAAAAGACATGATGTCCAAAGCAGTCTCGAGCCAAGAAGGAGCCGATTATTTGGTCGGTAAATTAAAAAATGCCAAAATTTTAAATACGGAAAAAGACGTTTTAGAATTTCAAAAATACATAAAACTCGTTGCTGACTATAAGAAAGAAATGGCGACTAAAGCGGGGAATATCGCCATGGGAACGAGTCTATTTGCCTTGCTGATGGCTTATATAGCCTATAAGCAATCCCAAAGTGAAGGGCAGGGAATGCCGCACTAAACATTACAATGTTTTAAAACATTGTAATATGTTATACCGATAATATGGATAATAATAAGACAGTAAAACAAAACGACAATTACATGACTCAGGTGCTTAAGGACGATATTGCCCTGGAAAAATTTATCGAAGATCTGGTGGACGCCCGCCAGGACCTCTGGGTGGAGCCGCAAAATAGGGAAGTCTTCAAAAGGGCGCTCATGAGCCAGCTCAAAGACGAAATAAACGTGCATTTCATAAATCTTTTGACGAAAAAAGATCAGGAGCTTTTGAGCGGTCTTCTGGATCGTGGAGTGACCAGTCAGGAGCTTGACGTCTTTTTCAAAGACAGGGTAGACAATCCGGTCGCCCACATGGCGGAGGTCATGCAAAAATTCAAGGAGATGGTGATGTTAGGAAGCAATAAGTGAAGACAAGTCTTTTTTCAGTTCTCCATCGTTTATTTCCAGAAGATCTTTTGCGTGAGACACTTCTTTCGGTAATCTATAAGATGGGTTAATTTTGCCGATTGCACCAATAAGATTGTCTATTTTGACTTGTAATTCTTTGATTAATACTTCCTGAGGCTTTTCCTGCAAAGATTTATTCACGACGCAATCGAAGACTGCGATTGCGAGTCCGGTAAGCGCATCGTTTGTATGGGGGTCGACTAATGCATCTGGTTTAATCTCAAATAGCTTCCCCAAAATGTTAGATTGAAGAGATACCAGTACAGTCATAAATCCAGGAGTCATGGACTCGTAATCATCTATTGTCCGCTTTAAATCGAGATATGTTTTATCTCCAGAAGCAGTAAGTTCTGCCGAACTTTTTCCGGTTTTTTCCAAATACTTTTCTAGCGATCTCTTTTTTCCCATATAATAAATCCTTCCCATGACATAAGAACCATACATCGATTCTCCATCTTTTGGCTGATTAAATGACTCACTGTCTTGATGGTTCTCTTCCAAGAATTTTTCATGCACCATAAGTAATACTTGGTAAGTGAATGCAATCTCATCACGACTGCAATTCAGCTCATTACCTTTATCCGTCAATAATTTAAGGAGCAGATCCCGATCGGAATCTTCCATTTTTTGCGATGAATATACCTTGTCTTTAAGTATTTTTACAGCTTTACTTCTTTTTTCATCGCTTAATACATCGTTTAATTCATGCCCTTTTTCGGAATTAAAAAATTTCAAAAGGTCCCGGCGACCTGGAAAGCCAAGACCATCCAATAGGCCATCAACCTCCTCTTTTGATAAATTAAAATCTCTTTGGTCATCTATATCTTCTACCGGATGCACAACTTCCTGGAATACTTTATTGATCTTTATCTTTTTGAAAGCGTCGAGTAGCTGATCCATTGTTGATATCTTGACTTTAAAGCCGTCATTCGGAGCGCGTCTTTGCAATAAATCGTTAATTTGCGATAATTTTTCTTCGATCGCGGCAACATCAGCTTTTGAATTCTGAAAGTCAATTAGTTTATCGACAAGACCTCCATCCTGATCAAAAAGAGGTGAGAGTACAGGTGAATTTTTTAATGTCTTGACCGACGTTCCAAGAATTTCCGCAAGATATACTTCAGCTAAATTCCGGTATTCATGTCTTTCATTTCGTTCTTGGCTACTAAAGAAAGTATCATCCATCGATAATATCTTAAATATCTCCGCTCCGGTGATTTCGTTTTCCTTCGAAAGTGTTTCCATAAATTCTTCGATTTTGGGATCACGTATGGGTTGTGTGCCATTTTGTTTGTAGGACATGGCCAGGGTATTCTTGTCAAACTGGACCGCCTCCAATCTTTCTTGATGAGCCGCAATAAACGATTGTATGTGCTGAAATGGAAGGTGATATTCCGGATAAGCCAGTTGCATTGCCGCTTCAAAACGGGTCAAACGTCTTTGCAATCCTTCGGTAGCAATTTGGACGTGCGGAGTATCCGGCTTAAAAAAACCAATGGCAAAATCCTCCAGATTTTTAAATGCTTGGTCTATCTCTTCCCGGTGACTTACGGGCTTAAATACTTGCGGTACTCCTAAAATATCAGGTAGATTATCTTCTTCAAATTGATATATAGCTTGAGTTAATTTTATTAGAATTGCTTTGTTTTGTTCCGTTTGATTCTCGTTAAGGTACTTAGCGTACTGTCCGAACAGTTCTTCTCCACTCATCATCTCCCCCTGAGGTTCTGTTTCAAAATGATCATGAATATAGGCGGTCGTGGCGTTGAATGATATCAGCAAGTCGTAAATCGTTTTTTTCTCTTTATCACTAAGTCCAATTATTTGGGCTTGTTTGTCTATAAACCTTTTTAGGGCAACTCTTTCGTCACGGTCCGGGCGATCTTGGTCGATACGGAATGATTTTTTCATAGAAAACAAAGTTATAGAGAAATCTTCCGGATGTTCTTTTTCAGTCAACTTTGCCAAATTTTCAAAAAAATCTTCAAACTTTTTGCTTTGCAAAAAATCCATCGCTTCATCGTCAAGATTTAAATTATTAGCAACAAATCCCAAAATTTCTTCCCGAAAATGTTGATTAATTTCCGAGGGTGACACTCCGTTTTTATCAAGATCATTTACAAACTTAATTAACTTTCTTTCAAACGGCCCGCTTATTTTTAATTCTCCCTCGAAGGGGGAAGGATGATTAGACGGGGCCGGCCGTGGTGGTCTAGCTGGCGGCGTCGGCGGAGGCGGAGGATTTGGTCTCGGAGTCGGTGCCGGGCGAAGATTACCTAAATCTGATTGGGCCTGCGTAATTTCCTCTGTCAGGCTGTTTATCAGGCTCGTCGAATAGTAAAGATTGTCGTAAAAAGATCTCTGGACTAGATATTCGTAAAAAATGAGGGCTTCCTGTTCGGACAAATTCGAATTCTTGGCTTCGTTCAAGACGAAATGCCTTAGGTCATCCTTGTCCCGATTTTCAAGTTTTCTGGGATTTTCCCGATTCATTTTCTCGGCGAAAGGTGAATGTATGCCACTCCAGTCGGCATAAATTTGCCTTTCGAAATTATTGGCTCTTGGAGATTTCAAAAATCGTTTTTGTTTTTCGGTGAAATTGTTATCGATTATAAAATCATCGATTTTTTGCCGGACATCGTCAACTTGACCCGTCCTTGCTCTATGCCTTTCGGCAACGTACAAATCCTCGGCAAATCTCACGGCCTCATCGTTGGATGCTGGGCGAGGAGGCCTTTCGGGGTTGAATTCCGATCTGTCAATGACACTTCCCGGAATCGGTGTCGCTGCCGTATAAGCGGGGCGGGGGGTAGACACGGGAGTCGTCGTTGGATGGAGTTGAGGTGAATGATAAAGAGCCGGAAACGGGGTAAAGCTAGCCGTACCCATCTCTACAGTCGGTGGAGTTGGGGTCGGAGCAGGAGTTGCCGGATTTGGATAAGTAATTTTCAAATCAGTAGCTTGGATAAAAGGAACGGGAACACTTGTGGAAGTCGATGGTTCGGTAAAGGTAGCGTTCGGATTCTCGTGACCGCCCGCACTCATGACATGGACCGGTTGGAAGATGAGATTGTTGCCTCCTGGGATTGCCTCATGGCCGAAAAGCGGCCCTCCCTGGGTGATTTTTTGCGCTTCTGTCATATAACCCATCAGAATTTCTCCGTTCATGTTGAAGATTTGAATTGCAGGAATCACTTCAGAGTCGTTGGGATAACCGATATTTTGATGCTTGGCCAGCTCGTTTTGATTTAGTAGAATTTGTGCGACCTGTCCCATGGTAGTTTGTGAACCGTCGGCCAGAGTAACCACTTTGCTGCTGGTCGGGTCAAGATGAAGGTTATAATAATATCCTCCCTTTCCGTCATCCACTTTATCTATACAATCTTTTATGAGCAGATGACCATCTTTGCCGCCCGGAAGAAGTCCTTTGACATCCAGGACGACTGCCATGGTCTTATCCTCAAAATGACTAAGAAGCGAAGTAATATTGCCATTGTTCGGGTCACGAATGTTGTCTTCGGCAAAATGAATATCGACTCCATATGGATGAGCAGAATCTCCTGTTTTAAAGACATAGTCCTTATCCGGAATGACATGCTCAGATTTGCCCCAGACCAATCGGTAATCAGCAGCTTTTTGCCAGAAGTTTTCGGTCGCTCCTGGGACTGTCGTAGTCTGCACATGGCTTGGATCGGTCTTATCTACTATGGCATGTACGTATTGTGAAAGATCTACTTCCGGCGTTTGGCTATCGTATTTGAAATGCGGATTGGCGATAAATGCCCCGGAGTGGCTTGGGTCGGCGACAAAAAAATCGTTGTATACGTGGCCTGAGGGGTCTTTCAAGTCGTAACTGTTATGGAGCTTATCGAAAATAACACTGACCCCGTCAGCAAATGACACCGGCACGTTTTGGGATTTTCCATCAACCCACATATCTATGTTATGAATATTTGTGTTTGACTTATCGGCGAAGATGTTATCAAAATGTATTTCGTGGATTACTGTCTGCGGATTGGCAGGAGCCGATTCGTGGTGAGGCGGGGCTTGGGTATGGGAAGAAATGGCGGTACTTACGACCGCTTCTGCTTCAGTCAGGGCCAAGCTTGTGGCGGCGGACGTGAACCCGGCCGTCAAGGCGCGATCCCACTTTATACGGTTGAGAATTTTCTCTTTTGTTTTCAAAGACTCGGCGATATCGGACCATTCGGCGATGGTCTTTTCGGCAATTTTCGTTTTAGGATCTTTCAATAAAGCCAAAAAAGCATCCGCTTGATCTGATTGACCCTCCAGCAGAGTATCGCCGGAAAATATTTGTCTGTAAAATTTCTGGCCTTTTTGAGTGGATAGCGATGAACCGTTGGCGATCTCGCTCGGAATTCCTTCGATGAGGCCGGCTTTTATGATCGTCTCGAAATTATTTAGTACTTGGTCAAGATTGTTGCTGCCATTGGCCGTTTCCTGGAAAAAAGGAATATCTTTGAAAAGCTCAGGATACTCGGCGTGGACATGCAAAAGCCGGGCCAGTGCTTGGGCATTGGCCGCCTTGAGATTGCTCATCTCTTCTTCTTCGTGGCCTTCATGATAGCTCACCCAGTTTTGGACCTTATGTCCCAGCTCTTTTGTGGACGATTGGAAAGAAAGGTCGACTCTGGCCCTGGCATGAGCAATGGCGGCCAGGAGTAATTTCACATCTTCCGAGGTCAAATTCTTTTTTGTCTCCGAGTGCCAGTCGTTCGGACTTTCTAGAATTAATTCATTGATATTCTTGGTCAGTTTTTCGGCGGGAATCGTCGTCACCAAAGCTTCCTCAAGTTCATTTCGGACAAAATCTAGCCCTTTATCACCCTCTTTAAGAAGCGACTTTTCCCGAGAAACTTGCCTAAGTTGTCCGGTGACGCGGCTTTCCCTGTGCCATTTTCCGATCGTAAAATCCAAAGATTCATTTGCCGCTCCATAGGCAAAAGCCCAGCCGAAAGGAAGGATGATATTCCCAGCAATTTCCCCGGCTACCGATCGAGGAATAGCCTTGCCAAGCCCCAAAGCATATGAAGCTAAAAAACCGCCCCCATATCCGAAAGCGGCTTCGGCAAAAGCCGCCGCAGCGGTGTATCCGGAACCTATTAGCTTGCCTTTTATATCTTTATTTTCGTGAGCCTTTATAGACAGCTCCTGATTTTTCGTAAGTTTTTTTGCCCCGCCCAAAGTCTCGCCGTGGGAAGTCCCCAAAAAGCACATGAATTTGACCTTATCCCAGTTGCGGGAATAATAAGCTTTTGTATTCGGATCCTTCAACATCTCTTGAAGTTGCAATACGATGTCGTTGGCTATTTCAATCTTTTGAAGTTCTTCATCGGTGACTAGTCCTCGGCCGCGATATATTTTATTGATTTTATCCATGATGTCGATTTTGTTTTCCTCAGTTAGAGCATCAGCGCCGATTATGAATCTTCGGAGGACTCCTTTAATGTCATGATTGAGGTCGTCTAAAAGTTGCTGGTCCGTTCCTGTTTCAGTTTTCCCGACTTGCTGACGCGTCTCACCCCGAAGAAGGAACCACGAACCATACTTGTCTTGATCCGGAAGAGGCGATCCGTCGCCATTTGATATTATCTGGGAAAATCCGTGGGCAAGATTGCTTGCGTATTCGAGGCTTTCTTTTTTAAACTGATCTATATATCGTTTAATAAATGGTTCTTGCGTTTGCGGGCGATCAGGATCAGGATTAGTTAAATATTGTAGTTGGCCGAAAAGCCATTCTAAACCTTTCCTCTGCTGGGAGTCCATTACCGGTAAAAGTGAGGTGCTGAGATCTGTATACGCATTCCAAAATTCACTTCTTTTATTGACGTTTCTTATTTTTTTTCCCTCTTCAAGAATCAATTTTATAAATTCTTCAGGTAATTTGACCGGAAGCTCGGGATTTCCTTGAAAAACGGCCTCCTTGACCATTTGATTTACGGCCATTGTAAAAGCAATATCGCGATTTTCAAAAGGTTCGCGGACCATATTTTGTACGGTCGCGATCGGATGACGGATCATATTTTCGATACCACTGACAGTACCGGCAAGTATCTTTTCCGGGGTTTTTTTGGCTTTAGCCCGCCACTTTGCACCACCTTTAGTAAACCAAGCTTCCTGATTTTGCTGGGCATAGACTTTTTGTACTTCCTGGGCGCCTTCCACGATCTGGCGCTGCCGCCTCGTCTCGTCGATTTTGACGACGGAAAGGGGGATTGTCAAAGGCGGGGGAGTCTTGTATATCTCCGGGTTGACCCCCGGGACATTTTCGTCTTTGGAAGTAGTAGCAGTGTCTTTTAACAGCTTAAGGTCGGCAATTGCTTTTTGGAGTCTTTCCCGCGACTCCCGGTCGGGATCCAAATCCAAGTTTTGTCCCAGGACGGTTGGTTCTATATTTGGGGTTGGCGGTTCAGGAGGTTTTATTTCGGAATTCTTTTTCTGATGGAATTCCGCTGTTGCCTTTGGTCCGCCGGAATTTTTTGTTTTGAAATCAAAAGATGCCTGTTGGGACGCGAGTAAAGCTTCTTGTAAGGTAAAGTATATTGGCATACAACAAAATAAGCTAAAAAAAAATTAGCTTATGATTACAATATACATATAACTATAAAAGACTGCAAAGGTAATAACGGTTATGAATGGCAATAACTTTCTTGAAGAACATTTCCTATTACTTATTACAATGTTTTAAAACATTGTAATGCTTTATATTCCGGTCAATTTTTTTCTTTCCAGCTCGATTTTTGCTTTCCATGCACTTGACCAATTAGTTCCATAAGAGCCCGGTCCATATAAAGTAAGAAATATTTCCTCAAAAAATTGGGTAACTCTTTCAGTTGTCAGTATCAGCTTTAGAACAGGAGTGATTCGTGTTTCTGATTCAACAATAGGCCGGAATTTGAACACCGTAGACGCCGATACCTTGAGGATTTCGCATATTATTTGGTAGTCGATCTTTTTAAGGAGCAGATATAAAATCGCAATTCTTTTGGCTATCATGATCTTTTCACTGGATGAAAGGATATTACTGGCAATATCAATAAACTCTTCTTTATTATCTCTTTTTCCTAACACTTCAAAAAACAGATTAAATACTCTTTCCAGAACGTCATTTCTTAAAGGATTTTTTGAAATCATTGCCATCATACAATGCATATTTTTTCAGACAAAAAGTCACTTTTCAATGGATTATATGCTACAAAAGTGTGATATTGGGGCTTGACAATAACACAATTATGACATTGTATAACGATTAGTGTTTATTACAATGTTTTAAAACATTGTAATAAAGATTTTTTGGACAAAACTAACCGAAAAGCGCCTCAAATTGCTATTGAAAAATATTTCAGGTTGTTATTTAATGAAATATGCAAGAACCAGCTGCAGAAGGACTAAGACCACCGCGTCCGCCAACCCTCGCGGAACATATTCTCATCCCTCCAAAATTCAAAAAAAAACAAG
>JAJYIX010000007.1 GCA_021789865.1 bacterium | reverse complement strand
CACAGGTACTTCTTTCAGGTATTCTAAGAAAATTCCTTAAGGGTGGACTCGCCGCTTCAGTCATATAAGTATATGCTTATACTTAATTTTTAACTTTATCAACCGCGACTGGTGGAACTGACTCTTGAGCTGGTTTTTCTGGCAAACCTGTTGGGAAAAGCTTGTTAGGATCGGCCCATTTGCTAAGATCAATATCAAAACCGTATAGATCGCTAAACATCCTTTGAAGTTCTTTTATGACCGGGAAGGACTGAGATAAGAATGTTTGTAACCATTTATATGATTGTTGCGCTTCCTTTATATCCATAGCCTGGATATCAAGCTGAATTCTTGTGATTTCATCTAATGTATCAAATGTTCTTTGAATAGTTGTTTTCAACTGATTATACTGTCTCGTGGCTAGAGTTCTTGTGGCATTTATGGCGTCAGCGATCTTTTCTCTTTCTGCCGAATCAACATTGTCTTCTATCGCTTTCAAAAGCTCAATCTTTGACTTATATACTCCTTCTATATTATCTATTTGAAGCGTAATCAACCCTTGTCTGGCTTTTCTATATGCATCTACATCCGCCGTTCCAAGACCAAGCAGCACTTCCGAAGCCGATTGACCTGCGTTGAGAGACGACTGTACAGTAGCTGCTTGGGCTTGATATCCTTGTCCCATAGCATACCCAAATCCGGCTGCCCCTAAAAAGCTTAATATTTGAGAAATTGCATTACCAAGAGATGACATATTTACTCCTCCTTTTTCACCCGTAGAACTTAGAGCAGCAACTAGCTTTTCTGCGTCACCGACTGACAAAACTCCATCAATTTTTGCATCTTCCATCAGCGTTTGGAAAAGTTTTGTCAGAGTCTTGGCGGCAAATTGAACATTTCCCCTGGCGGTACCATCGATCGGGAAAATCAGTTTATCTTGGGCTTTGGCGATTTCTGTGTCAATTTTTTTTCGTTCTGTCGAGACTTTGTCCCAAATCTTTTTAAAAAGCTCCGCGTCATTTACCCTATCCAATAAAAGAGCCTCCAATTCCGTACTTCCAACAAAAAGTTGGGTGTCTTTCATCATTAATTTGAAAGAGTCTACCACGTGCTCCCTTATCCCATGCACTCTTCCCTGCGTCTTTAGAATAAAATCGCGGAAATTACTTGGCGTATCTTGATCATGAGTCAGTGGATAGCTTAATTCACCCTCAATCTTGTCAACTAATTCATCTGTGAATAATTTTTTTTCTTTATCGGTGGCAAATCTTTGGATCACTCTGCTTGCCTGATCAATAATTACCGAGGCATCACCCCATATAGTTTCTGCGATATCCGAAGCAATTTTGATATCTTGCATAAGACTGTCCTCATTCATAACACGAAGATTTTCTATTCTTTGATCAAAATTGAAAAATTTATTATATCCAAGGCGGCGGAATTCAATTCCAGACAAAGCATCCTGGTCGAAATATATATTAATCATTTGATCAACTTGATTCCTAAGAGCTAAAACCAAGGTATTTTCCTTGACTTGATGCAAGAAAAATCTCATTCCAAGAAGAAGATTAAAAAAATTATTTATGTTCGTCTGACCATTCAATGCTTCCTGGAGCTTGTGAATTTTATAAACACTGTATATCTCGCTCAACTGCTTTATATTTGTCTCGTTCACGCCTCTTTCTATGAGCGGGTGACCAGTAATTACATTCGGGTATTTTATAATAAATGTCATAGCCTTTACAAATTCCCCTCTAGCGGCAGTTGTTAAAATAGCCCCCGATGTCATTTCTTTTTCTAATCCATCGATTGTCGGATTGTCAATAAAGGGATTGACATCCGCCTCCATGTTTACCACGCTATCCCATCTAATTATCCCGATAAGATCTCCAAGTTCAAGTAGTTTGTCACGGGTTACTTTGCCATCGTTTACTAAATGGCGGAAATATTCTACGACAAGATTGTTGATTTGCTTTGGTGGCCATGTCAAACCGATATTTTTCAAAGCTTGTTTTACGGCTGCTTTTACCACCTCGGGTTGACCCTCCCCTGGATTTAGGAAATTACCAAGCATTGTATAGGCAAATTGAGTCCTAGCCTTATCTTTTGCACGGCTTAAGTCATCGCCATTATTACTTTCTTTTCGCTCAGCCAAGACTCTGGACCAAAAATCAATTATGAAGGCCGCTCTTTCAGCGCTATTCAAGACCATTCTTCCATCTCGGTTAATCCCGGCAGGATTATCAACCGCCATATTTATCATTGGTCCAACCATCTGAATCAAATCGACAAGTGCATCGGAAAGCATTGCTTCATTTTCAGTAAGTTCTTTCTGGGCGGTTTCATTTTTAGGAATCTTAAAAATCGCTCTTCCTGGAAGCGTTTTTCTGCCGTAATGTAAGAGTAAATAAGCTATGCTCAGATCCTGAAATCCGTCGGTTATTACTTGTTTATTCACATCACTAGCGTCAGCAACGGGACCACAAAAGACTTTTACAATTGCATTAGCTAGATCTGGATCGGTTATTCCCTCAAGAAGTCCGGTGACTTTAGTGAACTCTACCTGCATCGTACCTAATTGATCCAATGATTCAGAAGCCTGTGTTTTGGCCGTCACATCGGTACTTGCCGCCTGTACTTCTTGCACTTCTCCTAACTTTATCTTAACGGTTTTCTCATTTGCTTTCGTCTCAACTTTATTGTTCTGCCTCAATCTTTTTATATCCTTATCTCTGACAATTTTCAATGCTTCTTTAAAGTAAGAATTTGCCGAGATCCTCGGATCGCCTTTGACCGCCAATACTTGCTCAAGTGGAGTATCAGGTGAAAGTACAAATCCAACTGCTTCGACTAGCCTTCTAAGTTCATAAGTGAGGGCAACATCACTTTTATTCGATCTTAATAAAGCCGAAGTAAAAGGTTCAGTCTCAGCGATAAAGCTCATTATTGATTGTTGTTCTATTTGATCCAAATCTCCTCCTGGAACCGCTTTTGCGATATCTGAAGCGATATTCAAATCCGAGGCTATCTGAAGAATCATTGTACCAACTCTTGTCCTATCGTGTCCTTCCGATGCGAACCAATTTCCAAGAGCTTTTTTGTCTACATAGCCAATTTTTTCAACCAAATTATCCCACATTGGTTGCATTATGGCACTATATTTCATTCCGCCTTGATCAATCTTTCGAACGATTTTTTTGACCAAAGGACCGCTTGTCAGAAGATCAGCTGTTTGATCAAAAAGAAATTCCGCTTGTTCTTCATTTAAGGTAAAATCTAATTGCTTATTCTCATTTTGCACAGGACTTTCAGGAGTGATGTAATGGAGTGTTGAGTTGACAAAAACATTCAGCAAATCTCCGAGCTTGTCTATATCGTCTACTCTGTCGGCAATTACTTGCTGCATCGCCTCCCAAGTCGCTTTAAGATGAGGTAAATAATCTTTAGGATTAGAGATTTTAAACAAATGTGGATCGCCAATAAATGTCCGAAGCATCATCTCCGTCATGAGTTTTGAGTAGGCTTCCAGCTGATCTTCGGTGGTTAGAGCATTACTGTGCCTCGACAACTCACGGATTGCGGCTTGACCAACTTGAGGAGTGGAATATGCAGAAGCTGGTTTAGGGAAATTCAAAAAGCTAAGTGTTTTGGCAATTTCATTGTGTATTACAGGCGGTAGTACTGTAAGGACTAAAGATTCCCCTATTACGGCGCCTGGGCCATAAGCATTCATTGGCCATCTCCCTTGGTAAAGTGTTTTAGATGATTTTTCTTTTGCCGTCATATTTAATCCAAAAATTATAGGTTATTATAACATAACCTATATTATTTTTCAAATATATACACTATTCGTTCTATAGTGATAATAATAAATTTAATATGTTTATAATATTTACTATAGTATTATTAATACGTTCATTTCATTTTTATACTCAGTGCAACTTCTGTTCCTGACATGAATGTTCTTGAGGTGCTTTTATTAGCTGTCAAAAACCTTATCGTATCAAATTGCTTCCATTCCGCCAAAATATTGATTAGATCTGTAATCCCATACTGCCCTGCCAAGACTTTGAAATACTCAGGTTTGAGTAACTGTCCGGTAAAGGCCGCATAGATTATAGATATTTCGTTTAGACGCTCAGGAAGGCCCGGAACAATTTTTTCCAATTCTTCACGTTCCTTTTCGAATTGATTTTTGAAATAAGAATATTTTTGGCTAACCTGGGATTCGACGATTTTTTTCAAAAGAGGCTCAGCATTGGACCAGTTAGGTAAGGAGCTTTGATAACGCATGTTTTTTTGTTTTCCTTCAGAAAAAAATGTTTGATTCACCCAATAATTAAGGATTGCCGAGTAATGTCTGAAAATTTCTGAGATGTCATAGGCTTCTCCGGCTACCTGTGCCTGGTCGCTTTTCATTAGGAAATTTATATCATCCATACCGTTTACCAATTTCTTCTCAAAATCCGGTTGACTGATAATCGTCTGATAACCATCGATAAATATTTCTTTCAGAATATATTTTTTTCTTTTATATTCTTGTTCGCGGACCCAAGTTTCAAGATGTTTTTTGTAATTACCCGCATCTGGGAATTTGGAAATTGCAACTAATGCTGCGCCGAATTTTTCCTCGTAGCACAATCTACTGATGGCAGTCTCTAATTCTTCCCGTTTCGCTGCCAACGCACTCTCTTTTTCAATATTCTCTACTCTGGATTTAGCAGCCTTTTCAATCGTATATCCGGCCAATCCTAAGGCTGTAATCGATGCGGTAGCAGCCAGAAAAAATTCCGTAAACCAGATAAATTTTTCTTGGGTACTCGCCTGGGCAATATTGGCGTAAAAGTCCGATTTATCGGTGTAGGAAACATCGTAGACATTGCCGAATTGATCTTTAAAATTCACATGAATTTTGACAGGATCGCCATCTTTTTCCGGCATTTGACAGGAAAAGACATAGTCGTATACTCCCTTTCCCCCAAGATTATCACAAGAAAAACTACCCTGAAAACCAAAGAATTTCCAAAGAGGCTGTTTCCCGGATATTACCAGTGATTTTTCATCAACTGTCTTGGGAAGATTGCCGTATACGATCAGTTTGTTCCCGTCTTGGATCGTATCTACCTTAAGATCAGCCGATAAATCATAGTTTTGCTCGACTTGTTTGGTGGTCTCATTGCCTGCCTTATCGTCTACCTTTAGCAAAAAAGAGTTGTTGCCAGGCACCGGTCTATAACCAACACTAAAATTACCATCCTGGAAACTCCCATCAACACTAGATTTGCCATCTAGAGAAGAAAGGCTGACCTTACTCACTCCCGACAAATTATCACTTACCATACCGGTAACTGTCGATTCAGTTGCCGATTCAGGACTTTGGATAGAGAGAATTTTTGGAGGTGTTTGGTCGAATACCAGATTGAATTGCATGTCCGACCATTCGCTACATTGAGTTGTATTGACGATACATTCTCGACCTTGAATTTTGACATTATAAACACCTTCTTGAGATGGAGTGATTTTTAGTTCAAACGGGTGATTGCGGTTCTTCTCGTCATCTTTGCTTTGTGGAAGCATCAAAATTGTTGTTGGGGCATCTCCTGAATTCGAATCTGCCTTAACTTGCATGTCGACTACGGACATTCCTTCGTAACTACCCATGTCAGGCGGCCAACCGGATTGATAAGAAGCATTTTGATTAAAAGGTTTGTTCGTGTAAAAGGTACCTTCATTAGTTGGAAAACTTCCTGGAGGATCGATTGCACCTTTTGGAACCGGGATCGTATTATTTGAAGCGGTGCCGCAGCCAGATAACAAGGCCGATAGATAAGTTACTAGTACGGTAAAAAGAATTCTTACGGATTTTAAGTCTTTTCGACTATAACCATGTTTAATGTGGTCTGATGATTTTAGCACTTTATCCATCCACGTATTTTATCAAAAAATCCTCTAATTTTCAACTATAGGATAGTATAAGAATCCTATAAACAAAAATTGAAATTGATTGAAAAAGTTATAAAATTGATGGATGCAGTATAAACTCGCCCCCGATGTCAAAAAACATATCAGAGTCCTGGTAAAAGAACTTGAATTCAAACACGTAAAAATAAATTTTATTCACTGCATCCGTAGTTTTGATGCCAAGACCCGCGCTTATGCCCGCATTTGGGGCATGTCTCGCCTCTTTAAGGAGGTCGCCGGTATCGAACCCCATTATATAATCGAAGTCATCTCTAGGCGCTACGACAAACTGCCGCCGCGCGAGCAGATGAAGACTCTCATCCACGAGCTGATGCATATCCCAAAGACTTTCTCAGGAGCCCTACTTTCCCACCGCGGCCCACATCATGAGATAAGCGACCGGGAAGTGGAAAGAATACTAAGAAATAAACAGTTAAACCTTAAACCTTAAACGGTTAAAAAAACATTTAAACTCTTAAATATTAAATTTTTGTTTAGTGTTTAAAGGTTTTTTTAAGTTTTAACTGTTTAACCGTTTAACTGTTTAGTCTGTATTTATCGATTTCGTCTTTTCCCAATCTTTCCTCCGGTGGAATTAATTTTAGTCCCAGAATTTTATAGACGTCTTCTTCATCAGGGGTCTCCATCATCTTATCTTTTTTGAAAATGCCGTATTCGTTGAGTTTGTAACCCATGTCGATAGCTCTTTTGCGAAGCAGGATATTGTGCTCTTTTGAACCGGTAAAATACTGTAGAGCCGCCCCGAATGATTTTTTTGGAACGACTCGAAGGTCGACGTCAAATCCGTATTTAAGGCGGACGGAAGATTTCGTCTTGCCGTGTCCCCAAACTTTTTCAACATCCGGTTGACCGCAAAAAAAATCCATGATTTTTTCCGGATCTCCCGATTGGACAAGAATATCCACATCTCCTATCGTCGGTTTTTTACGGCGAACCGACCCTGCCAGAGATATTTTTTCCACATCCTTTAAACCTTTTAACCTTCGAACTATTTTAACCGCAATCGGATATATTTTTTCGTAAGGAAAACGACCTACCTGCCTTCTTACGAAAGCGAGACTTTCCCGAAGGTTTTCTTGCGATTTTTCCCCAAATCCGAAAAGTCCGGCAATTTTATTTTCCGCTATTACTCTTTTTAGATCCGCAAGGTTTTTTACTCCGAGTTTTTCATATAAAACCTTTATTTTTTTTGGTCCTAATCCCTCGACTTTACCCAAATTATCCAAATCGACGGGAATTTTTTCTCGGAGTTTTTCGTAAGTCGCAATTTTCCCAGTCTTCAAGAATTCTTCGATTTTTTTGGCGAATGCTTCCCCTATCGTGGGAATTTCCCTAAGGGCTTTGAATCCACCGTATCCATAAATCTCCGCCACATCCTGGGTCAGACTAAAAAGGACTATTGCAGCTTTTTCATATGCCGCTGGCTTGAAAGGTACGGAATCCATTTCCAGATACTGGCCAATTTTTACAAAAATATCGGCAATCTTTTTATTGTTATTAAAATTTCTCATGTTTTACCCCCATACACCTACGAGGTGTAACTCAGGCCGCTGTGACAATGTTTTTAATGATATTTTTGACGGTTTTTGAAAACTCTCCGTAGACTGTTGCCCCGGCGGCCTGGATATGTCCTCCTCCGCCGAATAATTTGGCTATTTTTGAGACGTCCGTACCTTTTTTACTTCGAAAGCTCATGTTCAAGACGTCTTTTTTCGATTCAAGGATCGCGACGCCAAAATCGGAATCTTTTATTCCCCGGAAAAAAAGATCGGCGGCCATTTCTCGTACGCCTTCCGGTTTTTCATATTTTTCGTAAACTTCAAAAGGTATTGCTGACCAGACAAAATCACGACCCCCTCCTCTCTCAAGCTTGATCGTATTTAAAAATTCGCCTAAGAGTTTTACATAATTAAAATCATATTTTTCATAAAAATTTTGTTGAATCAAATCCTTGTCGGCGCCTTTTTCGACCAAATCGGCGACAATTCCGAAAGTCTTTTTGTTGTTCTCCCCGTACCGCAAAAAGACCGTATCTCCCATAATTCCAGTCATCAGAAGAGTCGCCAAAGTCTCATCTATATTGATCCCCCAATCGACAAAAATTTGATAAAGCATCTCGCACGTCGCGCTAGCTTTTTCTTCCAATAATCTCAATCCATTGGAAAAAATATTGGTCTTATGATGATCAATTATAATGGTTTTAAGGTTGTCAGGAAGCCCTATATCCTTGCTACCGGTCACCCGATCGACGCTGGCGGTATCGGGGACAATAAACAGATCGTAAAGTCGAAAGTCCGTAAAGTTCTTAAAATCTATAAAGTCGATCGTATTTGCATTTTTTATAAAATCGAAGTGACTGTTGATTTTTTGGCATGATACGACCGTGACTTTTTTGCCCATTTTTCCCAAGACGTATTTCAGAGCCATCGCCGATGCAATTGAATCATAATCGGGATTCTTGTGAGTGCTTACTAATATATTGGAAGCCTTTTTTATTTCGGAAAGTATTTCCTCGTTTTGACGATAATTAAATACCATATCCACAAAAATAGTAAATTAAAAATTAGAAACTTGTTTGTTTATAGTATAATACTATCAGAAATGTCTATTTTCATAACCATTGCCGGTCCGCAATCTTCCGGCAAAACTACCGCGATAAACTTTCTCCGAAAAAAACACGACAGTTGGTATTTCGTCGATCCGATCGATCCTTACACAGTGGCCAGTAAAAATCATCGAGGGGGAATATACGCCGATAAAAATCTTCAAATAAATATGATGGAGATAGAACTCATCAAAATCAGAAATCTGGAAAAAAAATACAACCCTGTCTTTGTCATCGAGTCGGGAATTTTCCGCTTGGTTTATGCCAATTATTATTACAATAAAAAGCTTGCTGTTGAGTATCAACCGCGATATATGAGGCTCTACAACGAACTTAACCCTTACGTGATATTTATCAATACACCTCCCGAAGTGTCATTTGTCAGACGAAAGGAACGGTATGTCGAACGAATCATGAGGAGTGGAATAAACGACAATGTAAAATTTCAAAAAGAGCTGGAAAAATATAAAAAAACTATATATAAGTTATATCCTCACTGGCAGAAATTTTACCAAAAAATCCCCTATCCGAAAACCGTTATCGAAAACTCAAAATTAGAAGAGCATGAATTTATAAAAAAGATTGATAGGACAATCTCTTCCTTGTTGGATCGATAACTTACATAAATCGTAAAAATTCTTGAATATTTTGCAATCCTATAGTATAATATGCGCCTATGCCTGAGAGACCAAAATTTACAGTTGCCTGTGATTTTGACGGGTTTATGACGAACCTCATTCCTGGGGCAAAGGAATATTATGATGCTTATGTAAAAGCTTTCGGAAAACGCTTTAAAACTCTTAATCCAAATTTTGATGAAGAAGAGGCTCGTTATTATCTTAACGCAGGTTTAAGAACTGTATATCGCCAGCCAGGTAGACATGGTTGGGACAATGATGGGAAAAAAGTCGCCCACGCCGAATCAGATCCGACCCAACTAGCCAAAGCCGCTGGTCAAATTGCCCTTGATTATCTCGGAATGCAACATAAATATAAAACACCATCCAAAAAAGATGTGAACAAATTCCTTGGCGAAGTGTTTGAAGAAGCCTATAAACTTGATCCTATTTTCAGAGAAGGAGCTCTTGAGTTTATTGAGAAATTAAAAGAAAACCCAAATATTCGACTAATTTTTGTAACTAATTCAAAACCCGATGCGGTCAAGGAAAAATTAAAATTACTTTTAGCAACTAGGAAAACCAACCTCAAACTTGAAGATATAGAAGTAATTGCTGATGCCAAGAAGCAGGATGTCGATGATAAATGGAAGAAAGTCAAGGCGTTTATAAGAATCCCGGGGATTCCAGGGAAAATATTCACGAGAAGAAAACAGTACGGAGAGACTTTAATTAGAGAAGACGCCGATATGGCAACCGGAGATAACGCCGTCCTTGACATAATCACACCGGCCTTAATGGGGTTATATACTTTACTTCTCGATACGGACGCACTTGATAACGGACCGATAATCTTGACCGATGAAGTCATTCCGCCGAAAAAGTCCAAAAATGTACGAAAAATCGAAAGGGATTATATCGAAAAGAAATTCGGGACTATGGTTTTTACAGAATTAGGACTAGCGGCCCAAGCAATCATTCGGCTTGCCTAATCCCGCTTGTCTCCCGGACAAAAAAATCAACGCCATCCGACTCTAGCTTTATAAAAGCCAAGTTGTCGATATGTCCTTCTTTTATCGCATCCTCTGTCCCCCATCCGAGTCTGACCAGAAATGTTCTCATCACTCCCGCATGAGTCACAACTAAGACTGTCTTTCCGATATAAGCAACCGCGACCTCCCTTAAAAAAGTGATAAATCTCCCCATGAGAGCTTCGTCATTCTCGATTTCTCCTTCAGAGTCTTTGTCAAGTTTTTTCAAATTGTCGATCATCTTGGCGATATTTTTATTATTTCCAAAAGAATGTCCCTGGAATTTGCCGAAATATCTTTCACGTAAAGCATTTGTCGTCGATACGGCAATCTTTTTCTCCATCGTAATTATTTCGGCAGTCTTTTTGGCGCGGGATAGATCCGACGAAAAAGCAGCGTCGAAATTGATCCCCCGCAATTTTTCCGAAAGCTTTCCCGCCTGAACCTCCCCGGTTTTATTCAAAGGCACATCGGTCTGACCC
The DNA here is from genome assembly GCA_021789865.1 of bacterium. Lineage (GTDB taxonomy): Bacteria > Patescibacteriota > Microgenomatia > UBA1406 > GWC2-37-13 > GWC2-37-13. Next base: position 16,525 of record JAJYIX010000007.1, on the reverse strand, counting down.
TGAATGAGTCTTTGGACATTCCAATCGGTCTGTCCATGGCGAACGATGTATAAAATACTGTGGTCTTTATCCATTTTTATATTGTACCATTAACCCAAATTACACCTCGTAGGTGTCCCAGGGTAAAAAAATTAGAAACGGATTGTACCGGCCGGAGTCGCCGATGGCTTTGGCGTCAGAGTCGGTTCGATAGATGGTGTTGGTGACATGACAGGTTTTGTTGGCGAAAGGATGATCTCCTCTTGTTTTGTCGGTAACGGAATTTCGGTCGGAGTTGTAATCGTAAATGTATAGTTGACGTTGGAGTTGGTCGAGTTGGATGTCTTGGAAGACGGGGGCGTTGTCGCTTTTCCACTTCCAATCTGAGTAAAAGAAATAAGGACTAGAAGAACAATTATCAAAACGCCGCCGCCTATGAAAATAAACTTTTGATTCCCGCCAAGTCCTCCGAGAAAGTTCATATATAAGTATTATATAAAGATAAAACGTTTATTAATAGTATAATTATGTTGGCAGGAAGCCGCAGTGGCGGAATGGCAGACGCGCACGGTTCAGGGCCGTGTGAGGCAACTCGTAGAGGTTCAACTCCTCTCTGCGGCACAAAATGTCGTTCATATAGTAAAATAAATTCGTGAGGAGAGGTGGCTGAGTGGTCCATAGCGAGGGGTTGCTAACCCCTTGAGCCTTAAAAGCTCACGTGGGTTCAAATCCCACCCTCTCCGCCGTATTTCACCTCCGGGGTGGAAGTGGTAAAATGAACGTATATGACTGTTAAAAATAGAGTCGTAATCGTCACCGGGGCATCTGCCGGAATAGGGAAAGCGACTGCGGAACTTCTGACTAGAAATGGAGCCAAGGTCGCTTTGGTTGCCCGTTCAAAAGACAAACTCGACAAACTTTCGAAAATCCTGCCCGATTCGCTTCCTATAGCCTGCGACATGGCAAATGAAAATCAGATAAAAAATATGGTCAAAAAAGTTTTTGAACATTATGGTCGTATTGATATTTTGATAAACAATGCCGGCCAGGGGTACGATGCGATGATCGAAGACATAAATACCGGCTCCATAAGAAAAATTTTTGAACTTGATTTTATCGGACCTCTTGTGGCAATGCAGCAAGTTATTCCCATCATGAAAAGACAAGCCAAAGGATCGATCATCAATGTCAGTTCGGGGACCGCTTTGATGCACCTGCCCAATATGGGTGGGTATGCGTCCATAAAAAGCGCCTTGGCTCATATGAGCCTTACCGCGCGGGAAGAACTAAAAAATTCCGGCATCACCGTGTCTATAATATATCCTTATATGACAAATACCGATTTCGAAAAAAACACCATCAAAGAAAAAAAGCAGGAATGGAACTTTGATGAAAACGATCCTGATTTCAAACCGCCGGATTCGCCGGAATACGTTGCCGAAAAAATTGTTGATTTAATAAATAATGGAGCTCCGGAGATGTACGCCCACGATTGGTTCAAAAACTTGTAAAACAGCTCACGTCTGTTAAAATTTCGTCATGAAGACGGAACAAAAAAATAATAGAAGTAAATTCGACAAACTATATTATGGACTGGCTTGGTTTTTTATTGTGCTATCAAGTCTAGCCGTCGCTTCAACTTATCCCATCGGTAATCCACTAATCCACGAGTTGTCTGAAATTGTCAAACATAATCCCGATGTTTCAATCGCTGCGGGAAACATATCAGGTTTAGCCGGCTTTTTTTACGGATTAATTTCTGATAAAAAACATCCGATCGAATAAACGTCCAAAAAAACACAATTTTCAACCTTACTCATACTTTGCTATACTTCTTTTAATGTATAAAAATCCCGTTGAGGCACTGAGCGACAAGTCATTACTCATAATCTTCGCGTATGCTCCAGCGGGACTCGGACACCTTCGAGTCACCGATGCCTTATATCACGGTCTACCAAAAGAAGCGACTAATCCCCTTCTTCTAGGCGCTCAGGATACAAGCATCACCTACCTTCACCGTGTGATGAGCCTCAATCCAATTATTAGCCGTCTGGCCGACCTGGCGGAGACTAACAATTTTTTTGAAACTGTAACAACGAATATTTATAGAAAAATCCTTCGCTCCCACACTGACGTTTTGTACAAGCAAATGTTGACGATCATCGACGAAATTTACACCACCCCTTCTAAAGTCTTGGTCGTTGCGACTCATTTCGGACTTGCTCACCAACTTTCCGCCATCAAGGAAAAATTGGAGAAAGAAAAAAACATTAAAATGATTTTGGCCGTCCAAGTGACCGACGACGCTCCTTTTTACATCTGGTGCGTACCTGGAGCCGACGTCATATTTGTCCCAAGCCATAAGACTAAAGAAAAGCTCGAACGATATGCCAAAAAAATCGCTTGTCCGGCTCGTATTATCGTTAATCCCTATCCTCTTAATCCCGATTTAAATAAACCTTTAAATGAGTCCGATTTCAAAGAAAAAATTTATCAAGTCGATGCCGATAAGAATATATCCACCCAGGTCATCATCCCCGTTTCGGGTGCGGCTGTCCAGACAGATTTCTTTCTCAAGCTAGTGTCGGAGCTCCATACGCGTTCCCCACGATTTATTTTTCATACCGTCGTCAAAAATGCGCCTTTCACTAAATCGTTTATCGACCGGATGTCAAACTTTGATTTTACCCATCTTTATATCGCCGCTTCCGACAGAAAAGTCATTGAAAACTACGAATACGTCTACAATAAAAACATTATTTCTCTCGAGGTGACCAAACCGAGCGAGCAATCATTTAAGGCTCTCCTTGACTGCAAAAGCAAAAGTGCCTCGATATTGATTTTTACCAAACCGGTTGGTCGGCAGGAGTTTGACAATCTTGATTTTTTGAAAAGGCATTCGCTTATTCCGACGCCATCCGAACAAAAAGCGCTTTGGAAAATGGGCGATCCGGGGGAATTCTTGAATAAGGCTAAAAATTGGCGAGGTTTGCTTTTACCGCCCCATTCTTCCCAAGCTGCTGATTTTATTTACTGGTGTTTAAAAACAGGAATTTTTGAGAAAATGATGAGCTACAAATTAAAAACTAATGACAAAGACGAATACTCGGCCGAGGTCAGTCCGGATGGCGTCAAATTATTCTGGGAGAAAGTCTCTAGTTTTCTTTAAAGAAGACAGTCTTGTTTTTAAGACTGTCTTCATTTTTTAATGTTGGGGAAGCCGTCGACTGAGCTTTGGAAATGGTGAAAGAAGGGGCTGTGATTTCCTCCGCCAAATGCAAGTTGATACTCTATCACATAAAAGGCCGCCCTCAAATGATGCGGACGGGTGTCATTAAATATAAAAACGTCATTCAAGATATCAGTATTTTTTTCGAAAAACAAATCAAGATCGGCATTAATAAGGGCGTAAGTAAGTCACGATTTATTCTCGACCCGGGAATAGGTTTCGGGAAGGCCGTCGAACAGAATGTTGAAATAATAAAAAATTTATCGCATTTTAAAAAATTTTCCTTGGCGATCCTTGTCGGGATATCACGAAAAAGTCACTTAGGGACGGTCCTCAAAAAAAATTTAAACTTAGAAAATATTCCGGGACCAAACGAAAGACTCGAGGCCGGCCTTGCGGAGACGGCCGTAGCCGTTTTAAACGGAGCCACCATCGTCAGGACCCACGACATATTAAAAACAAAAAGATTTTTGGCAGTATTAGACAATTTCTTATGACGAAAGTATATTTGGCCTTAGGTGCAAATGTTGGCAATAAAAAAGCGAATATCAAGAATGCCGTTGCCTTTCTTAAAATGAAAATATCGGAGGTTGCAATCGCGCCTTTGTACAAAACCAAGCCTTGGGGCTGATCCAGTAGCACCTCCCTGTCGCCAGTGGAGCTTTTAAAATTCGTCAAGGAAACGGAGAAAAAAGTCGGACGTGTCAAACGCTTCCGTTGGGGCCCACGGGAAATAGACATTGACATCGCTTTTTACGGAAATATTATTTTTGACGTTAAAGAATTGACCATCCCCCACAAGTCCCTCCATGAAAGGGATTTCGTTTTACGGCCTATCGTCGATCTAAATCCAAATTTTATCCACCCCGTCCTTGGAAAAACGGTCAAAGAACTTTTAAATAAAATTCCGAGAAAAAATAAAACTATCATATAGTTTTAGCGGTTGACAACCGTTTTTATTTATGAGTAAATAATCGTATGAACGCGGCACTGAAAAATGTTGTTCGGATCGGCCTCCTTATTTTGATCGGAATCGTTGTCGGAATTGGTATATCGTCGCTTTATCAAAAACTGAAAGCTCCGAAACAAACCGTTTCCGTCGTCGGCCAAGGCGAAGTTGACGCGACGACCGATCAAGTAAATATCGATATCCAGGTCAAAAATACCGCTCCGACTCAGGAGGCCGCCCAAAATGAAAATAAGAAAGATGTCGATTCGCTGAAGTCGGCTTTGAAAAAACTCGGTATTCCGGAAAGCCGGATAACCCAATCGAGTTTTGCCCCGCCCGTATACGCCAACGATACACAAGGAGGTCCGAGCACAAATATCATAATTAGACCGCCGGCGCCCACGACCACCCCTACCGACACGACCAACTTTACCGTTGTTCTGGATAATCTTAAAAATATCAACAACGTTTTTTCGACGATTAATTCTAACCCGAATACTCAAATTACCAATACATATTATTCGATCAAAGACAGGCAGGGTTGGGAGACCAAAGCCAAGGAAGCAGCTTTAAAAGATGCTCGAAACCAAGTCGAAACAATTGCAAAAATCAATCATTTAAAAGTGGGGAGGTTGATTTCCATCAGTGACCAAAATATTCTTCTTCCGGTAAAAGGCATTCAGCCAATGATGAAAACTTTGACAGAGGGGGCAAATTCTGCCAATAACAACGCTTATTACGGTGAACAAACCGTCAAAATCAACGCTTCATACAATGCCGTCTATGAGCTATATTAATTCGATGATCGTGTAAGGAAAGACTTGACAAACGTAAGAATCATCTATACGATGGATTCTGGACGTGGGAAGATCTTTGGCGAAAGTTCTCCTTATCGTTTTTTCACTATTTTTTCTTGCTTCTTCGGTAAAAGCAACCACTTATTATGTCGCCACGGACGGTAGTGACACCAGTGATGGCAGTGAAAACTCTCCTTGGAAAACTATTCAAAAAGCGGCTGGCGTCATGATCGCCGGCGACACAGTCTTGATTCACTCAGGAATTTACGATGAAAAGGTCGTTCCGGCCAAGTCCGGATCAAATGGTGCCTATATTACCTATCGCGCTTACGGCGACGGCGAGGTCGTGATCGATGCCCAGGCTAGCCGAGATAACTGTATTTATGTCGCCAACAAATCCTATCTTCAGTTTACCAATCTCCACTTGACCAATACCGGCTATGGCGGCATGAAAGCGCCATTCGCAGCTTATGCTGGTTCCAGTCATTTGATTCTCGATGGAGTGACGACCGATAAGGGCCGGTTTGGGATTCTTCTTCACGGCAATAAAACATCAAGCGAAGACCCGGGCGTTTCCGTAAGTTTTGTGACGATAAAAAATTCCATCGTCAAAAATAATGCCGCATACGGAATCTTCGTTTACTACAAAGTGACCGATACGACGATTGGTCCAAACAATAAAATTTTCAATGAAAATGCCACGAATGGCGTTCCCGTCGATGATCAATACGGTATAGATTTGGACACGGATTATCCCGGCGACCCGCTCAACGGTCCGCGGCGAATTATTATAATAGGCAACGAAGTGTACGGTAACCGTATCCAGGGAATAAGGCCGTGGAATAGTCAAAATTTATTAATAAAAGATAATTACGTCCACAATAATGGCGCCACCGGAATTCAGGTAGAAGACGGTTGCACCAACGTCGTCGTCGAAGGCAACCGCAGTGAATACAACTCACAAGGCTATGAATATGAAACGGGTATTTGGATCGATAGCACCAATCAAGCTCTTGTTCAAGGAAATTTTGTCCGCGGCAATCAAATTGGAATAATGGTGACCGATTCGGACCATATCCTTTTAAGAAATAATGTCAGTTACCAAAATAACCGCGCATATAGCGGTTCAAATATCATGGGGGCCGTATTAAATAACTCTTCAAATATCACGTTCGTTCATAACACTCTCTGGAAAAATGGTGCTTCGGAAAGTCGGGGAAATTTAATGGCATGTTCCAACGGGAGCATCACCAACAGCGTTATTAAAAACAATATTTTTTCGCAATCGACCGGAGTCAACGATATCAACGTTGCGTGCCAACTTGTATCCGATTATAACGATTATTACAACACCAGACCTCTTTCAATCGGCTGGTTCGGTAAAACTTATAACTGGTCGAATTATTTGGCAGCAAGCGCTCAGGATGGTCATTCAATCACGGTTGAACCGATTTTTAAAGACGCCGACGGTGGAAATTTTAATCTAAAAGACGAAAGCCCGACCATCGATCGTGGGGGTTTTTTGACCAAGACGACTTCGCCCGGAAGTGGAACATCACTTAGCGTCTACGATGCCCGTTACTTTAGCGACGGGTACGGCGTTGAGGCCGGTGACATCATAGAAATCGGTAAAGCTATTGCCAAGGTTGTGAAAGTTGACTATGCAAAAAATACAATATCCATAGATAAAAGCCTCACCTGGAACGCGGAAGATCCAGTCGGCTACCTTTATACCGGTAACGCCCCGGATCAGGGGGCTTATGAATCCGAATCCAGCTCCCTAACCGCGACGCCGATATCGAATCCGTCACCAACTCAAACTTTTTTACCTGGCGACGTCACCGGACAAAACGGTTCGCCCGACGGTAAAGTCGATATTTACGATTACAATCTATTGATTTCCGACTTTGGCAAATCGGGAAGCCCCGGATTTGCCGTTTCCGATATCAACAAAGATGGTCAAGTAAATATTTATGATTACAACATTGTGATATCCAATTATGGTAAATAATGGTCACTTTGATTTCGGCAAAGTAATTTTTGGGATTATTTCGGTTGTAATTCTGTCGGCCGGACTTTATATAACCTCTTTTTATGTAAAAACCCCCAAAATCATTTCAAAAGATTACGCGGTCGAGTCTCAGGGTCCAATTTTGGCAATGAGCCCCAATATGGTATCAACTACGCCGGGACAAACTTTCCAAATTGGGCTTATTCTCGATACAAAGTCTTCAACGGCATCGGCTGTCCAGCTTGAAGTCGCTTTCGATCCGGGTATTGTCAAAGCAAACTCCGTCGTCATCGGAAGTTTTCTTCCGGTTATCCTGCGACAAGCGACTATCGACAATTCAAAAGGCCTGATTGACTTGACCTTAGGCTGTCGACCAACCGAACCGAAAATCGGAATAGGCCAGCTTGCTTCAATAAGCTTTACAGCATTGTCCTCGGGGGACATTAATATCAACTATACAGATAAGAGCCAACTGGCTGTCATCGGACTGTCGACAAACGGTTTGAGCTCGTCTACCGGAGTCAGGGTTGTCACCGTTGTTCCGACGACAAAGATCTCCATAAGCCCCATTCCAATTCTTACCAACACTGCGCTACCTACACCCTCGCCTACTCTTACGCCGATTGCTACCGATGGAAGCACTGTTGAGGTATACGCGGCCGGTCAAATGGGTGGCGGCAAATACCCCAATATGCAGCTTTTGATTGATAAAGAGATTGTGTTGGAAGCTTTTGGTGTCGCCGGCAATCCGGCTTCGCGACAATTCATCAAATACACCTACCACTCCCCATTGAAAATCATTCCAAAACAAATCAGAGTCCGATTTACCAATGATTATCATAATTTTAGGTCCGGAAGCGATAGGAACTTAATGGTCGACAAAATCGTCATCGATAAAGTAAGCTATCAAAGCGAAGCTCAAAACGTATATTCGACGGGGAGTTGGTCAAAAAGCCTAGGTTGCCGGCCCGGACGAAAACAGTCAGAATGGCTCAACTGCAATGGTTATTTTCAATATTGATTAAAAATATTTAATCTTCATTTAAGATGTTTTTCAGCGAAGATTTTTATCTTTAATTGCTTTTGATAAAAAATTTGATTAAGCTTATGCCTTATGAATACCGCCGACCTTTTTGTAAGATCTCTTGAAAACGAAGGTGTCGAATACATATTCGGTGTCCCTGGTGAGGAGAATTTGGCATTTCTTGAAGCCGTCAGAAAATCAAAAATAAAATTTGTCGTCACTCATAATGAACAAAGCGCCGGATTCATGGCGGCGACATTCGGAAGGTTGACCGGCAATCCCGGCGTCGCTCTTTCGACGGTCGGGCCTGGTGCGACCAATTTTACGACCGCTGTCGCCTATGCCGAGCTTGGTGGTATGCCGGCTCTTTTTATCACTGGTCAGAAACCAATAAAATCCAGCAAACAGGGACGTTTTCAGATTGTCGACAACGTCAATGTTTTTAAATCAATTACCAAGTTTTCCCGGCAAATAATCGACGCCGCCTACGTTCCGGCCATTACCCGCGAAGCATTCAAAATTGCGAAAGAAGAGCGGCCGGGAGCCGTCCATATCGAGCTTCCCGAAGATATCGCTTTCGAAAAAGTTTCCTCCGACTTGTCGCCTCTTGAAGTTCACCAGACCAGGCGACCCGTAGCCGAAGAAAAAGCCATTAAAATGGCCCTTTCGATGATCGAGTCGGCAAAAAAACCATTTATTCTGATCGGAGCCGGTGCCAATCGTAAACGGACGTCAAAAATACTGACTGATTTTATCGAAAAAACCGGCATTCCTTTTTTTACCACCCAGATGGGTAAAGGCGTCATCGACGAAAGACATAGGCAATATGTCGGTACCGCCGCATTGTCGGAAAACGACTACATCCATTGTGCCATAGATTACGCCGATCTCATCATCAATATCGGTCACGATACCATAGAAAAGCCGCCTTTTATCATGAGGAAAAACGGTCAAAAAGTAATCCACATCAATTTTTTTCCTGCCCCGATTGATCCGATATACTTTCCGAATCTCGAAGTCGTCGGCGACATTGCCGACAGCATTTCTTTGATCTCAGAAAAAATAGCAATCTCGCCCGACTGGAATTTTGATTACTTTTTCAGGATAAAAAAATATCTTGATCAGCACATTGAAGCTCTTGGGGAAAAAAAGTCTTTTCCGAACCGGCCTCAGCAGATTGTCGATGCGATAAGAGAGGTCTTGAAAGATGACGACATCGTCACATTGGACAATGGTATGTACAAAATCTGGTTTGCCAGAAGCTATGAGACGCGCACTCCAAATAGCCTTCTTTTAGATAATGCCTTAGCGACAATGGGAGCGGGACTGCCTTCGGCCATTGCGGCTAAAATCCTGAATCCCGACAAAAGAATTATCACCGTCATTGGCGACGGTGGATTTTTGATGAACATGAGTGAACTGGAAACTGCAAAAAGGCTGGGACTCGACCTGACGATAATAATCGTCAATGACAGCGGGTTCGGGATGATAAAATGGAAACAACAATCGATGAAGTTGCCGGATTTTTCCTTGTCGTTTTCAAATCCCGATTACGTCACGCTCGCCAAATCTTTTCATGTCAGGGCATATAGGGTCGAAAAAAATACTGAACTGGGGAAAATTCTTGAAGAAACCGGCAAAATTAAAGGTATAAAAATCATCGAAGTTCCGGTCGATTACAGCGACAATTATAAGGTCCTGGTCGAGGAGCTCAGGCGTAAGACCTGTCGATTATAAATTTGCTTTTACATATCATATGGCTAAAAAATTCGTATCGGTTAATCCGGCGACAGAAGAGATTGTCGGGACGTATCAAGAATATTCGGATGCCAAATTGAAAAAAATCCTTGAAGATTCGGAAAAAGCCTATACGAACTGGAAAAAAACCGGTTTTGAGGAAAGAAAAAAATACTTTTTGGAAATCGCGGCTCTTCTTGAAAAAAATAAGCACAAACTTGGAAAAATCATGACTCTTGAAATGGGTAAAACTATTGTATCGGCCGAAGCGGAAGTGGCCAAATGCGCTTGGGTCTGCCGATACTATGCTCAAAACGCCCAAGACATGCTCCAACAGGAAATGGTCAAAACCGAAGCGAAAAAATCATATATCAAGTACGAACCCCTCGGGGTCGTCCTCGCCGTCATGCCATGGAATTTTCCATTCTGGCAGGCTTTTCGGGCGGCTGTTCCGGCTATCTCGGCGGGAAATACGGTGATCTTAAAACATGCCTCAAATGTCTCGGGATCGGCTCTCGCCATAGAAAAACTCTTTGTCGATGCCGGATTCCCCAAGGGCGTTTTCCAGACGATTCTTATCTCGTCGCAAAAAATCGCGCCGGTTATCGAAAACAAACCAATTGCCGCCGTCACCTTGACCGGAAGCGAGCTGGCCGGAGCGTCGGTTGCTTCATCCGGGGCAAAAGTCATCAAAAAAGCTGTCCTTGAACTTGGTGGAAGCGATCCTTTCATCATTCTCAAAGACGCCGACCTGGAAAAAGCGGCCAGAGTTGCAACCGATGCCAGACTGATTGTCTCCGGACAATCTTGCATCGCCGCCAAAAGATTCATTGTCGAAAAGGCGGTTTATAAAAAATTTCTCGACTTATTTTTGAAAAATATAAGAGTCAAAAAGATTGGCGATCCGTTGGATTTGGACACCGGGGTAGGACCGCTTTCTTCAAAAAAAATTCTTGATACAATAGACGGACAGGTCAAGAAATCCGTAAAAATGGGTGCCAAGATATTGACCGGCGGCAAAAGATTCGGAAAAAAGGGCTTTTTTTATGAACCAACCGTACTTACCGATGTACGACCCAATATGCCGGTTATGAATGAGGAGACTTTCGGGCCGGTCGCCGCAGTATTTGTCGCTAAAGACTATAAACAGGCTTTGGAAATCGCCAATATGACCGATTTCGGCCTTGGATCATCGGTGTGGACAAAAGACGAAAAGATTGCCCAATACTTTATCGACAATATTGAAGCGGGCAGTGTCTTTGTCAACGAAATGGTCAAATCCGACCCGAGGCTTCCCTTTGGCGGGATAAAACGATCAGGGTACGGCCGTGAATTGTCAGTGTACGGTATCAGGGAATTTGTCAATATAAAAACCATATGGATAAGCTAAATTACTTCTGCCATTCTCCCCCGTTATTTTAGTAAGTCTTCTTTTTATTTTTTTAACATTTTTTTATTTGTGATTAAAAATTGATTTGAAATTTGATATTTGATATTTAGATTTATGCTTAGTACCAAACCAATTCACCTTTGGAAATACCTGGGGCTGAAGAAAACTATTATTCCAAAAGGTATAAAACGCTTGTTCTATCTATCTTTCGAGGATGCTCTCTGGGATTTGCTCGAAAAAAAATCGATCAAAAAGGGATCGGTCATCCTGGTACCAGAATTTTATTGTCCGGATGTCGAAGAAAATATAAAAAATCACGGATTTAAAGTTGCCTATTACCCCGTTGATAGCGAATTAACTACAAGTCAAAAAATGCTTACTGAGGCCATAAATAAATACAACCCGAAAGTAGTCATCATACTCCACCCAGCAGGTATTATTAATCAACTTTTTTCCAAAAACTATTGGGCTAAAAAACTTTATAACGATCTTATACTTATAGAAGATTCTGTTCATCTGATCGTCGAACCGAAAAAAATCAGGTTTTTAAAACCGAATCATTTTGTCATCGATTCCCTTCGTAAAGTCATTCCGTTGCAAGGCAGCAACCTATATGGAAAAAGGGAGGATCTTGATTTTGAAGCGCCTCCGATATATCAGTCTCTCTGGTACTCGATAGAAGTTCATGCCCTTTGGTTCATGATGAATCTTTATCGCAATTTGGGGCTCGAGAACAAGGCGGAAAAAACCATGCAAAAAGGATACGATCTTATCGGAGACAGTATCAAACCGGCGCCGGGATTTTTTATTTTTGACATTTTGAGCCGGCACATCGATATTGAAAAAGTAAAAAAAATCAAGTGCAATCAAATTGAGTTTTATGAGAAAAAACTTAAAAAATTAACCGGTTTCGTTAGAATCCCAAGCTATGAAAAAAAGTCAAAGGGAGAACTTATCGGATATCCGTTGATACTTGACAATAATAAGGCTGAAAGAATCATCGGAATATTAAGAAGTAAAGGAGTTCTTGTTCGGGCCGAACTTGAAGGCAATGTATGGAGCCGCGGACAAAAGATGATCTATCTGCCTCTTGGGCCGTATTTGAACAATGATGATCTAGAATATGTGACTGATATTTGTCGTAAAATATTTTGATGTCATTCCCGCGAAAGCGGGAATCCAGACTAAATCAAGTCAACAACACTCCGCCGTCGACGACTATCTGGCTTCCGGTCATATACGACGACATTTCGCTCGCCAAAAACAACACTACTTTACCTATATCGTCCGCCTCTCCCATCCTGTGCATCGGGATCTTTGACAAGAACGTTTCCATTATTTTTTTCATTTCTTCAGGACTGGGACCCGGTCCTCCGCCTTGCATTTTCTGGGTTCCCGGAGTGGCAATTCCGCCTGGAGCTACCGCATTTACCCAAATCTTGTGCGGTGCCAATTCCAAAGCCAGGTTTTTCGTAAATCCCCAGACACCGTGTTTTGAGGCGTCATAATGAGCCAGTCCTACCATCGACGGATGGATGGCATCTATTGAAGTGATATTTATTATTTTTCCTCCTCTTCCCTGCTTGATCATCTGTTCGGAGACGTATTTCGATGTCAAAAAAACTCCTTTAAGATTTATAGACAGGACGCGGTCGAAATCGGCCAGGGTCATCTGATGGACGGGAATCGACGGGTATATCCCGGCATTGTTGACCAAGATATCAACACTGCCAAAATCGGTAATCGTCGAATTCACCATATTTTGTACATCCGTCTCCACCGATACGTCGACCTTGGCGCCCTTGGCCTTATAACCTTTAGAAGTCAAGCCGGCAACGGTTTTATCGACTTCGTCCATGTTGCGGGAGGCGACGACGACACTCGCTCCGGCTTCGGCCAAGCGAGTGGCGATCCCCTCTCCTATTCCGACCGCTCCGGTGACGATCGCAACTTTACCGGTCAAATCCAAAAGTTTTCCATTGGCTATGTGTTCCATATCTTTTTTTCTTACAAATTTTTAACTATACAATTTAGTTATAACACAAAATATGATGACAGGCTTTCCGGTTTTTCTGTTATGATATGCAAATGGACAAATTGCAGTTTATTTTCGGACTTTTGGGATCGATCTCGGCTTCACTTCTTTTTTTTCCACAGGCAATCCAGTCTTTCAGGACAAAACACACTCGTGATCTGGCCTGGTCGGGAATAATCATAGGTCTAGTCAATGGAATTTTTTGGATTGTCTACGGGACTATGAAAGGTGATCCTTTTATCTACGTCACCAACAGTCTGCTTTTTATTGGCGCTTTTTCCCTATTGGTACTTAAAAGACGGTACGGATAATCCGCGCTTTCGGATTTTGATATAATCTTCCGTATGGATTTTTTTGGACTTCGCCCTTTAAATGCATCCGAAAAACAAAAGATTGTCGAAGCTTTCTATAAAAAAGCCGTAAAAAATATTTCCGTGAATACTATCAAAAAAAGCGCCGGTCCTCTGATGCTACCAAGTCACATTCATCCTCCCAAGCTTTCCTATGAAGCTCTTGAAGGAAAAGTCGCCATCGGCGTCGATGTCGGTGGTACCAATCTTAGAATAGGAACAGGACGAATAAAGCAAGGAAAGATCAGTCCGCTTGAAAAAATTATCATCGCAAAGATCGGTACTCGCTATAAAAGCCTTGAAGATTTTTTTAAAGTCATTTTTGATAAAGGTCTGAAGAAATATTTACTGGATTATCCCGATGCCCCTCTCGCCTGTATTTTTTCTTTCCCGGGAATCGGAATTTTGGAGAAAAAAGGCGTGGATATGATTCTTCCGGAAGACTTGACAAAAGAGTGGGCTATTGAACGTTCGTCGGGTTCCAAAATGGGAGTTCGCCTGAATAATTTCCTTCAAAAAAATGGCATTGCTGCAAGAAACTATCTTTTCGACAATGATACCGTGGCCTTGATAAAAGATGACGCTACCGATATCGGAATAGTCTGTGCAACCGGATACAATCTCTCATTCGTCTACGGGGATACCATTATCAATACCGAAGCTGGGTCGGCAGATACGGCTCCGGAAATAGAATTGATTGCATCGCGCCTAAAAAAAGAGATTGCTTCGGACGCAAAAAGAGACGAGTATCAGATATCGGGAAAATATCTGGGACCGAGCTTGGCCATAGTCGCGAAAGAGATGAGAGACAGAAATAAAAATATTTTCCTGTCGGTAAAAAACTTTAATATCGATAAAAGCTTTGTTATAAGCGATATATTGAGCGGAAATTGGCCTGAGGTCATGAATATATTTAAAACGGACGTTGATTTTTCAAAAGAAGAAAAGTCTACTCTGACCGATATTGCCTCTTTTTTGCGTGACCGCTCGGCCCAAATCGTCGCTTGTCATATTATCGGACTTAAAAAAGGATTTTTTGCAGATAAAAATAAGCTCGTATTATCGTCAGACGGTCCGGTCATCCAAAAAGTTCCCGGTTGGACGACCAAGTTTTTTGAAGAAATCGCCGAGTTGACCAATCACAAACTGGAAATAATAATCAACGAAACGAAATATCAAGACGAAGAAAAAGAGTTCAGGGGAATATTCGACGTCATGTACCAGACAATCGAATATTTTGCTAGGAAGGAAGGAAAACTTCCGAAAACAACTGAAAACAAATAATGTATAATATGAAGATCATATGGATGACTCAGTAAAAATAATTTTGAAAAAACTGGACGATATTGATGGCCGATTGAGCCGTCTGGAAGGACCAAATCCCACCTACGAGGTGAAAAGTGGGGCCACCAGACAATCCAAACCGGTCGAAAAAGACCCGCTTTTCGGTAAAGCCCTGGAGATGCTTGATAAGGTAGATGAGATATCGGCCAAACAACTGGCTGATGGCCTTAAAATTGATCAAAAAAGAGCCGAAAAAATCATGGATCAGATGGAAGCTTCGGGACTTGGCACTTGCTATACAAAAGAGGCGTAAAACATTAGTTGATTGGCCAATACATAATCCTATAGTATAATTAGCTGATGCAAAAAGCGGAGAAAGTTTTTTTAACTCGAATTTTGCCAGTTGTAGCCATTATTGCACAGGCTATTCTTGCCGGATGTTCTCCTTTGGTAAATCAAAACATTTATAAGACAGGTGATTTGGTGACTGCCACTCAAGGTTTTACTCTTTATTCACCAGATATTGATCCCTTGGCTGGTATGCCTGGACACGAATTTAATCAAAAATGTTCAGTATCGAAAGGAGATGAACTTGTTGTCAATTCGGTTGATGGTTCGCGAATTAGCTTAACTGATAAAAAACAGCCTATTCCCGACCAAATGCCATGCTCCGGCGTAACATGGTTAAATAAAGCGCTTCAACAAAGTATTGAACCCGCTGGAAGTAATTAATAACACTTAATCCCCCAACAAGTAAACTTATACTTTTTTAATATTAGCTATTGAAAATATCGGTTCGTATTGTTATAATGGCTAACCTTATGTATCAAAATACCGGTTTTAGAGCGCGAGTGACGACAATTCTTACCCTCTTTGCCATAGGCTTGACTGCCTGCGGAACGGCCGTAAAAAGTTCTGAAGGCCAGATGTTTTTAGTACCAAAAGAAAACATCTATTTGACGACGGTCGCCGGTGACACAACCACTCATCAAGCCGGCAAACCACCGGAAGGCTGTTGGATTGGCAAAGGAAGCAAGGCCAAAGAAATAAGCAAAGAAAAGACTCCGTCAGGAGAATATTATCAAGTGCAAGTCGGTCGGGGTAGTAAGGAATGCTTCGGCTACGGTCCGATAAAAGACTTTGTCTTGGGATCAGGACAGTAACTTCCCAAAATCTTCAGGATGAAACCAGAGCTGGGTATTCGTAATAAGCTCGGTAGTCTGGTGTTTTTTAATAAGGCTTAATTGAATTTTTTTTAGTCTGTCTTCTAACAAATCTCCAAAATTTTTAATTTTTAATGCTTCGACTTTGCTCAGCATTAATCCTGAGCTTGTCGAATGGATTAATTTTGAATTTTTATTCAATTTTAAATTTTTAATTTTGAATTTTAAAACAGTTTTAGCGTTCGGAAATAGCGTAAATACCCAATCATTGTTTGATATAAACCGTTCGTATATTTTATCCTTGTTGACGATTGGTTTCATCTGAAGGACCTCATGTCCGACATACGTGGTTCGCTTGAATTTTGGAACAATCAAATCACGTCCGTCAAAAAAAAGATTTAGGCAGACTTTATCTTTGTTATTTATATGAGATGAGGAATGCCGAATTTTATCACTTTCGAGAGGGGCCCCGCCTTTAGGCGTGGGAAAGGCTCTCGTGTGAAAAAATTCGGATTCCGAATCTCTACTGCGTCTTAATAAAAATAATTGAGCCAATACTAAGGCAATAAACCTTCCT
>JAJYIX010000054.1 GCA_021789865.1 bacterium | reverse complement strand
CAGGCCGATACTTTTTTACATAATAATAATAACCGACGGTGAATGAAGAATTGTCTGAAGTAGCAGCCAGTATCGAGCCTTTGGGCACGTTGTCGAGAATATCTTTGGCATAGTTGTCAAGTTCGTTAATATTTTTGACGTACCTGATGACGGAAAAATTGTTTAAAAAAATTATAGCGGCGAATCCAAAACCGAATAAATACACAAAAAGGCCGGCGATTTTTTTGAGATGGTGGTTTTTTATGGGAATTTTTTTTATGAAAGTATCAATAAAGATCAGTCCGAAACCAAAAAGTAAAACGAGAATAAAATAATAGCTTATAAGAAACCTTTCGTAGGTTGCGGCGGCAAAAGCTATCGTTAAATTGAAGTTAATGTAAAAAAAGAAAACTAGTTCAAAAATAATTGTCAAAAGAGCGAATTTGAAAACACCTCTGTTTTTTTTGAATAGATATACCAAACCGGCCAGTATGATCACCAATCCGATCACCCGGAAATCTAAAAGAATATATATAAAAGATGATAAAACGCCTAATATCTGAATTACTAAATCCGGTTTAGAGCCAATATACGAGGTAAATGTACCATAGGTAGTTCTAAAAAAAAGTCTGAACAGACCGCTTAAAGTCTTGGCGTCCTCGACGTCAAAAGGTGGGTTGAAGGAACTGGCTATCGGGGCGTAAAGATAGAAGGAAAAACCGAGTAAAAATAGACCAAAAGCTTTGGCTAGATATATCTTGTCGGCCATAATTATTTTGATTTTGTCCTTCATCAACAAAAACCAACCGGGGACAAATAAAATGATCGTTTGCTGGTTGGTTGCTGCCAATCCGAACAAAAGGTAGATTAACAAGGAGGGGGGTCTATTTTTGTCTATTGTATAATTTTTGAGCAATAAATAGGATATTGAGGCGATGAATAAATTATTCAACGCAAATACTTCGGGGACCTCCGAGTAGAGCCAAATGGGGAAAAGGAATACATAAACGACCGCCGGAATTAATGCCAAAACCCGATCCTTCTTAAACAATAGAAATATTTTATAGATAAAAAAACTTACCAATACGGTCGACAGCATCGATATTAAATTCATGTAGGACGGAAAATGAAGAACGCGTAAAAGATTCAAAAGGAACGAATACAAAGGGTAACCAGGTGGGTGAGCAACGCTCCATGTGTTGCCGATGATACTGTATTCGGCACTGTCTCCTCCAAACAAGCCCCTAGCTTGAAGCAAATACAGAACCAAGAACTCAATTACGAATAAAATATTTACCATTATCCCTATATTTTACTGTACGCACCACATACATCCAAACGATGAAGAAGTCGGATCTCCGCATGTGTTTATATTATTGGCAGTATACGATGTTATTGTCGATCCACTAATATAGTATTTGGTGTTTGGATCACTTCTAAAGGATTTTGAGGCCGGTTCAAAACACACTGTCACCGATTGAGTCCCTCCCATAATCGTAATGCTGCTCAGCTGACCTCCGGCCAAAGTTGAAAAATCGGTCTTCAACTCTCCGGTCGCAATAATTGCGGGCACGTTCACCGGATTCGTATAAGCGGCCGAGCTCAGTTGTGTTGGGGGGAAAGTCGACACTGGCGTCGCCAAATCCTCCCATGGCATCGAGTTTTTTATGGCATAGTACCGTATCATGGATTGTTGCAGCTCCGATACGGTGTTTCGTATTCCGGTATCGTTACCTTTTTTTAGCTGTTCAAAAGGATCGAGAGCGGCAAGCAGTCCGACTGCCAAAGCGCCAAGAAGAGCAATAACTATCAAGAGTTCGATAAGGGTAAAACCTTTGAAGAATTTTTTCATATACTTACAATATGCACAATATTTTTAAGTTTGTCAAGTGGAACTATTTTTGTTATAATTTAAAAAAATAGTAATTAAAAATTATAAAATATTTATATGGCTCCCCTACCGAAAAGAAAACATTCGACACGAAGAACAGGAAAAAGAGTCACTTCGAAAGCGAAGAAATTACCGTCTTTGGTGAAATGCCAGAATTGTGGTAAGATGAAATTGGCCCATCGGGTGTGTAAGTATTGCAATAAATAATTTAACTATCCGAACATTTCAATAACGGATGACGGATTACGGATTGGATTCGTAATTCGCTATTCGTCATTGTTTTACATAACAACAATGGATCCACGCCATCTTTCGAGAATCAAAATTATCCAGGAATTATACGGACAGACTTTTGTCAGCCAAAAAAAAGTCACGGAAACGACCAAGAATATCCTTGCCCGGGAAGAGTCGATAAGAAATACGATAAAAAACTATGCGCCAAAATTTCCTTTGGAAAAAATTGCTAAAGTCGATCTGGCGATTTTGGAATTGGCTGTTTATGAACTTACAATTGAAAAAAAGGAGCCTCCTAAAGTCGTCATAAACGAGGCTGTCCAACTCGCCCATGAACTAGGCAACGATAAGTCTTACAGTTTCGTGAATGCGGTATTGGGAAAAGTCTTTAGTAGTTCTAATCAAGCATGATAGGAAACTATAAAGCACTCGAAAAAAAAATTAACGTCAATTTTCAGGACGATAATTTGCTGGAGAACGTATTTATTCATCGTTCGTACCTCAACGAGCACAAAAATTCTCACCTGCCGTCAAATGAACGATTGGAATTTTTGGGAGACAGTGTCCTATCATTGATCACTTCGGTTTATCTTTTCAAAAAATATCAGAAACTGGCCGAAGGAGATTACACCGAGATAAAATCATCGATCGTCAAGACGGAAAGCCTGGCCGACGCGGCGGACGGCTTGGGATTGAACGAATATCTGCTTCTTTCTCACGGCGAAGAAAAAGGCGGCGGCCGGGACAATAAAAATATTTTAGCCGACTGTTTTGAAGCTCTAATTGGCGCAATTTTTCTTGATCAAAATTTCGAAAAAGCCTATCAGTTCGTCTCCGAATTTCTTTTTAAAGGCAAACTTGATTATATTGTCGAAAATAAACTTTATTTATCCGCCAAAAGTAAACTCCAAGAATATATTCAAGGCAAATACAAGACGATACCAACGTATAAAGTCCTTGAAGAAAAAGGACCGGAACATAAAAGGGTTTTTCGGGTCGGGGTATTTTTCAAAAACAAGGCTCTGGGCGTTGGTATCGCCCTTTCAAAAAAACACGCCGAAGAAAAAGCTGCTCAAAATGCTTTTGCTAATCTCGAAAAAATATGATATTATTTTAGACATGGCAGCAACACTCAGACTCTACAGATTGGGAAAAAAAGGCTATGCGACTTATAAGATCGTCGCCGTCAACAAAAGGTATAAATCCAATGGAGATTATATAGAATCCATAGGGACATATAATCCAAATACCGATCCGGCCGACATCAAAATTGACTTTAAGAAATTGGAATATTGGCGACAAAAAGGCGCCATCATCTCCGAAGGTCTTTCGAAACTTCTGAAAAGCGTCAAAAAGTAAAAAATGTCTTTCCTTAGAAAGGATTGCTTTTGGTTTTGTAGTTGTAGTTTACGGCCGATTCGGATGAAGCTTGTTTGAGGGAAAAATTAATTTTGCTTTTTAATGCCTCTACCTGGGCCATGGTTTGGCCATTTATATCCGGCACCTGACTGTAATCCAAATTCACATTCTGATTATAAAAAGTCAGATTGATGCTGATATCCTGGGAAACCTGCGGATCAAGTTTGATTTGATCAGAGGTGATAAAGCGACCACCTTGGTAATTGTAGTCTTCGAGAAACTTGACGAACGAGCTGGTATCTCCGCTTCCGGTTATGGTCAGGTCCAATTTGTTGGCGGTCGATTGGTCTAAATTAATCGTGTACGAATTTATGATGAAGCCGGTTTCCTTCGACAAATTGTCCAAAGTATAAATAATCGAAAAATAGTCTTCGTTATTTGGAATCAGTTGATTGAGCATGGCAATATCCGAATCGAGCTCGGCGGTGGGAGGAACGACCGTATTTAGCAGATTATAACGGTTCTGAAGTTGAGTGATATCCTGGTTCAAAACCGAATTTTGGGAGTCGATGTCGTTTGCTTTACCGATACTTATATATACAACCAATAAAATCAAGACAAAAAAAAGAATATTGGCAATTATGTAGGCGATGTTCTCTTTTATCAGTCTCAAAAGGTATGGCTTTATTTTTATCGATGGTAAATCATTTTTCATATTACTTATTTAGATTGATAAATTTTCCGGTAAAACTTAAAGCGTAGTTTTGTTTGTTGTTGGCGTCCGATACGACGTTAAAATTTTTAAGGACGATATTTTCGAAGTTTTTAAGAAAAGATTGCGACTCGATAAACTTAAAAAAATCCAGAAGGTCATTGAAATTAGAAAAAGCGATTGTAAACGAGACCGCTCTGCTTTTGTCTATTTCGAAAGATTGGATGGTTGATGACTCGGTGCTTTGTTTTAATGACGAAGTCAATAAACTGTAATAGGGAGCCGAAAAAGCGTCATTTTGCAAAAACGTATTTAAATCGGAGTACTTTTGTTGGATATACAAAACTTTGGCTTCGTCGCCGTTTTTATTTTTCAGTTCGTTGAGAAGAGCGGCTTTGCGATTCAAAAGATTATTGTTTAGGTCATTTTTTCCTTTGATAATGACGAAGAATACTATGAAAGTCACCAAAAATATCGAAAATACGACCACCGCCGAAATTTTTAACCAATAAAAATACTTTTCGTATTTTTGATAATCCTCTCGACTGATGACAAGATTGATCTTCGATTTTTTCATCTAAAGTTTCCGCCAATGCTCGATACGTAAAGGGCTAATTCTTTTTTATAAGTATCAAGGAGCGGATTTTTTTTAGAGAGACCGTATATATCAAATTGAGAAGTCGGAATACCGGTCTGTGCCGCCAGTAAATCCCCCAGCCCTGGGAAAAGACAGGATTGGTTGTAAAGATACATATGGTTTACCTTTTTTGTCGCGACGAAACGCTGAATTTCAATCGTCATGTCTTTTAGAAGCGGTGAGATTATGGTGTCGACGGCAAAACTTGAGTTCGCTTTTTTATCGTACGTCGCCAAGATTTCGGTCGATTTTTTTATGTCGCTGTCGGTATTTATCTGAATTTCTTTTAAAAATAACTGGTATCCAATGGAAAAATTATGGCTCTCGGTCAAGTTATAAGATTGGTTGGCAAAATATGTCAAGTTGCTCGCGTTACCGCCGATATTCAGACTGATGATTCCCGATTGCAAGTCGGTAAATAACTGTTTGGGAAAAAGGTTGACGAATCTGGCCGAAGCGCTTAATTCGTTCTCAATCGAGTCTGGAATGAGGCCGGCTCCTTCGACGGCATTTTGAACCTTCTCGATAATTTTTTTTGGCGCGGCCACAATCAGGACGAGTATCTTCTTGGTGTCTTTGAATTCATCGATGATTTCAAGGTCGATATTGGTCTCCTCGATCGGCATCGGTATGAACTGGTCGGCTTGATATTTTATTGCTGAAATAAGTTCCTTTTCGTTTAAAAGGGGCATCATCAGTATTTGGCTATATGTGGCGGCGGACGGGATGATGACGTTGACATTCTTTTTGGTAATTTTTAAAGAATCAATAAGTTTGTTAATATTAGCCGTTTCGGTCTCGATATTTTTTTCTGTCTCGAGAGTGTAAAAAGCTTCGGCGGTGTCAATTTTTCCGAGGGAATTAAACTCTAAAAAATTGGCATTCAGCTTGGAATCGACTACCTTCGTATACCTCTCGCCAAAGTCAATACTAAAAAAATTATCAGCCATAGTTAAAATATAGACGAATTAATTTCAAAAAACAAATTTTATCCGGATTCTAATAACTGAAATTCCGTAAAGAAATACTCGTTTGATAATCCATGAGAGCCGTTTCTTCCGGTCGCGCCGACGTGCACGAACCGGTCGTTACGTTGTAACAGATGCTGAAACTCAAATTGACAATCGGAGGCGAATAACTGTTGGAACGGGAACAACTAAGGGTA
>JAJYIX010000006.1 GCA_021789865.1 bacterium | reverse complement strand
ATCTTCCCCGTATGACCTAGTCGGCCATACCTGGGAGGCAGATTTGTCACTTGATCGAAGTGGCTCATCCAGACCGTGAATTCTTTTCTAAGATTTATCCCTTCGAAAAGAGGACTTTTTTTCACAATTTCAAAAGTCGTCGAACCGTACTCTTTTTTGGTACCAGAGGCGACTTGACCGCCCATCATATGCCCGACCACTTCGAGTCCATAGCAAATCCCTAAAACTGGAATTCCGAGATTGAAAATTTTTTTATCAACAAGAAGAGCCTCTTTACCGTACACCGAGGCCGGTCCACCCGACAGGATGATTCCCTTTGGGCGACTTCGATTAATTAAAGCAAGAGCTTCTCCGGGGACTACGATTTCATTTTCCACACCAAGATCCCGAATTCTCCGGCCAATGAGGTGGGTAGTCTGCGATCCGAAATCGATTATTGTAATCATCGTTTATAAAGATAAAAACAAATCAATCTCTTTTTCCGGCAGCCCAATCAATAAAAGTCTATTTTTAATAGTTTTTTCATCAAGATTATTTTTTTTCCATTTATTTGCAAGACCGGTGATTGCTTCACGCCTTTCATTAGGAAAAATTATCCACGCCTTGGTAATTGCTCCATAAAAATGTGGCATAATTTTTGAATGTGGTTTATGAAAAAGTGTTGCAGTTGTCACGGAACCCGGATCAAATTTTTTTAAATATTCCAAAGCAAACTTAAAGCTTTCCCCAGAATCATCGACATCATCAAATAAAAGAACGCGTCTATTTTTTAGATTATGGTGTAGCGGTTTGTCCAAGACTGGTTTTTCCAATTTTATACCGGGATATTTGGGATCGTATAACCGAAGCCGAAAGCTTGTCAGGTCAGACACCTGAAGAATATCGGCTAAGGTCCGCGACCACGTCCATCCTCCTTTAATCAAAGTTACAAGCACATCAAACTGTTTTTTTTCATCAAGAATTTTGACTCCGAGGTCAAGAGATATTTGATGCATCTCCTCCCAAGTCGGCGCAATATATAACCAGTCTTCTCCGGGAAACTTTGTTTGCTTGAATTTAGTTAGATATGGTTGGTAATTGATTTTTTTATTCATAACAAAAAAATCGGCCGCAGTGGGCCGATCAAATATTTTCAGTAAAACTATTAAGTCCTACCATATAAAATTATCTCAGATTTTTTTATTATTTCAAGTGCGAATTTTTAGATTTTTATTAAAATTCTTTTCATAATATGGAGGTTTAGCCGCCTCAGATGGGTTCATGCCTATTGGCATCATTCCGACAAAATGATTCAGCTCTCTTGTACTATCGTCTGGTAAGTCACAATTTAATCCGCCCAACCAAATTTTTGGATGAGTCTTAAATGCATACACTAGATTCGGAACAAGCACTTCGTTTTCACCAGTTTTTGAGGCGTAAGCGTAAGTAAAATAAACCGGGGGATCTAATTTATACCCTAAAACACCCGAAAAATCAACTATCATTTTGTTAATGATTTCCATAGATTTTAAAATCGTTTTTTGAGTATCGACAACAGTTTCTGTAAAGACGACAGGAAGAGTTTTGCCTTCTGGGGTAACGATTTTCCGTATGTCTGGTTTTGAAATGCAAATTGGCTCGGGCAAAAATTCCCCGCCTTTTGTATGAGACATCTGCATGGGGTTTACGTCAACTCCTACTGATTCAGCTATTTCTTGTCCTAGCCTTATTCCGGACCGTAATATTGGCACGATCGAGACTTTGGTGGGATCAGGAAAAGTCTCTCTAAAATGATTTATCAAAGCCTGTCTTCCTTGAATACACTCTTTTTCGGGAACAATTTTAATGGCTTTATCAGGAGTCGTTGCCTTTTCTATTCTTGATTGGAACAAATCAGAAAATCTCAATCTTTCATTTCTAAATATATACATCTGTATTTTACTTTTAAACTTTCTAACTTTTTAACCTTCAAACTTTCGAACGGTTTATTTACATTACGTCAACGTCATGCGCCCCGGATTCGCGTAGTGAACTTTGGGTGATTTGGACAAACTCGGCATTTTTCCAAAGATCGGAAATGGTGCGGGCGCCGCTATAAGAAAATCCTGAACGGACTCCGCCCATAAGCTGGTAGACCAAGTCGGCTACTTTTCCTCGATACGGGACGATTGCCTCGACTCCTTCGGCCGCGTATTTTTTAAGATCGCGTTTGACGCTTTCGTCTTTTTTTTGCCGGTCGGCGTTGGCCATAAGAGAGGCCATTCCCCTGGTCATTTTGTACTTTCTGTTGTCTCTGAAAAAAGTCAGCGCCGGCGATTCTTCGCATCCGGCAAAAAGTGTCCCGATCATGACCGTCGACGCGCCGGCGGCCAAGGCCTTGACAATGTCTCCTGATTTCTGGACTCCCCCGTCGGCGATGACCGGAACTTTATACTTATTGGCGACCTCCACACAGTCGGCAATTGCCGTAAGCTGCGGGACCCCGGATCCGGTCACGATTCGGGTGGTGCACAAAGCTCCCGGCCCGATACCGACCTTGACAGCAGCCGCTCCACCTTTGATCATCGCTTCAGTTGCAGACGCGGTCGCAACATTACCGGCGATAAATTCGGTTTTCGGAAATTTTTTCGTCAATTCTTTCAAGACTTTCAGGAAAAAAGAGCTATGGCCGTGGGCAACGTCGATAACGATCGTATCGGCTCCGGCTTTTATCAAGGCCTTTGTCCGCTCAAGATAATCGGCGCGGATTCCGACAGCCGCTCCGACGAGGAGTTTTTCTTTTTTGACTTTTTTGACTTCTTCAACTTCGGCATCGATCGTCAGGAACCTATGGATTATCCCTATCCCGCCTTCTTTTGCTATAGCAATTGCCATCTCCGATTCGGTCACCGTATCCATATTGGCCGATACAAGAGGCGTCTCCAAAGAAATTTTTTTTGTCAACTTTGTCGCCAAGCTCACGTGGGCGCGAGATTCGACCGTCGTCAGCTGAGGAACAAGTAATACATCATCGAAGGTGAGACCAAGGCTTTTTCGAATATTCATAGAAAACAGAATTTTAAATTTATAATTTTAAATTTCAAATCAATTTTTAATATCAAATTTTAAATAAGTAAAGTGAGACATCTGTTTTTGAGTCTATGGCTTGGGGTGCCCCTTTAGGGGTGAAGCCGACGAAAAAACACGATGTCGAGCATTTACTTGTCTTATTTACCTATAAATATTCTCTTCTCTTTCTGCTCCTACCGACACGATCTTTACCGGAATTCCTAAAAACTTCTCGATATATTTTACGTAACTCTGACAATTTTTCGGCAATCTTTCGAATTTTCTGACTCCGGTGATATCTTCTTTCCAGCCGGGAAAGCTTTTATATACAGGCTGAAGTTCGGCTAATTCCTTGTACCCGCAACTGCTATAAGGAATCATCTTGCCTTTGAGTTTATAGCCGACGCAAACTTTGATTTCTTTTAATCCTGACAAAATATCTATTTTTGTGATTGCGATTTTATTGCTTCCAGTGACTTCGGTCGTGAACTTGACCGCTTCAAGATCGAGCCAGCCGATTCTTCTTGGGCGTCCGGTCGTTGTTCCGTATTCGTGTCCGGCTTCCCGGATTTTATCGGCTGTTTTATCAAAAAGCTCGGTCGGCAAAGGACCTCCACCCACTCTTGATAAATATGCCTTAACAACGGACCAGATATTATCAATTTTCGAGTCCGGAAGGCCGCTTCCGGTATTGACGGCGCCGGTGACGACATTGCTACCGGTGGCATATGGGTATGGTGAAAAATCATTGTCGAGCATTACTCCATGGGCGCCTTCCAATAAAATATTCTTTTTCGCATTGGCGGCTTTTTTCAGCAACTGGTAGCTATCGGCGATGTAAGGCAGTAATTTACCGCGATACTTTTTATATTCTTCAAGGCTTTTTTTGACATTTATCGGCTTAACCTTAAAAAGCTTCAATATCTGATTTTTTATTTTGGCTTGAAATTTGAATTTTTCGACAAAAAGCTCCCAGTTTAGAAGTTCGTAGACCCGGATTCCGTTGTAGCTGACCTTGTCGGCGTAGGTCGGTCCTATTCCCCTTTTGGTCGTTCCGAGCTTATTTTTCCCTCTGGCGTTTTCATATGCCTCGTCCAGGGCTTTGTGATAAGGCATTATCAAATGGCAGCGGGTCGAGATGATTAGCTTGTTTTTCAATGAATATCCGTCCTTCTCGACATTTTCTATCTCCGTAATCAACACCTTCGGGTCGATGATGACACCGTTGGCGATGATTCCTACGACCTGACTCCTCAAAATGCTTGATGGCAGAAGATGGAATGGATACTTTTTGTCGCCGACGACGACGGTGTGACCGGCGTTGTTGCCTCCGTGGAATCGAACGGCAAAATCGGCATCGCGACCCAAAAGATCAACTAATTTACCCTTCCCTTCATCCCCCCATTGAGAACCGATGACTAGATTTATCATATAATCAAACAGTTAAACTGTTAAAAAGTTAAAACTCAAAAAAACTTTTAAACATTAAACATTTAAACTTTTTTACTCGTTTAATATTTAACATTTGATAGTTTTTTTAACCGTTTAAGTTTTAAGGTTTAACTGTTTTGTTAATTCTGTTGCATAACCAATATATTTACTCGGTGTTAAGTCTGAAAGATTTTTGTTTCTGTCAAGCCCCAAATCAATCAATATTTTCTTGTATTCATCTTGATTTATGGTCTTACCCCTGACAAGGGTTTTCATCTTCTCGTATGCTTTCTTATCGTTTTTTAGCCTCAAAGTGGTCTGAATCGCTTCCGTCAAAATTTCCCAGCGATTTTCAATTTCCGCTTTTAGGCGATTTTCATTCACCGAAAGTTTTTCCAGGCCGATCATCAAGTTTTTCCAGGCTAATATCGAATATCCCATCGCTTCCCCAAAATTTCTTCTTATCGTGGAGTCAGACAAATCCCGTTGCAACCGCGAATGAGTAAGTTTACGTTCAAAAAATTCCATCATGCCGTTTGCAAGTTGCAAATTACCCTCGGCGTTCTCAAAATTTATAGGATTTACTTTTTGGGGCATGGTCGAGGAGCCGACTTCTTTTTCTTTTTTTATTTGGACGAATACTTCCAGCATGACATATATCCAGAGATTGACGCACAAATCGTGCAAGATGCCGTTTACCAGGGAAATTATCTGGAAGAACTCCAGGAAATTGTCATAATAAAGGATTTGTGAAGTATAAGGATTTGGATCGAGGCCGAGCCCAAAGACAAAATCGGAAGTGATCTTCAGCCAGTTTTTTTCCGGCAAGACTGTCTTCAAAGCATTGTTATTGCCCACCGCACCATTGCATTTTCCTTCAAATCGGAATTTTCGCAACTTAAGAAGTTGTTTTCGCAGACGATATACGTAGTTAGCCAGTTCCTTGCCGACGGTCGTCCCGACAGCCGGCTGACCGTGTGTTCGGGCTAGAAGCGGAATATCTGCGTATTTTTTTGCCATTTGCGCCAACTGATTAATTAATTGGAGTAATTCGGCCTCGGCGATTTTTTCTTTAAAATCCTTCAAAATCAAGGCGTATGCCAGATTATTGGTGTCTTCTGACGTCATACCGAAGTGGATAAAGGAAGTGACGTCTTTTAGGCTGGTCTTCTCCAGTTTCGATCGAATGTAGTATTCGACGGCTTTGACATCGTGGACGATTTCCTCTTCAATTTTTTTTACTTCCACAAAACTTTTTTCATCAAATTTATCGGACAAAAGGGAAATTATTTTATTTTCTTGGCCGGTGAAATTCCTGGTTATTTTATTTTTTAAAAGTACTTTTAGATATTCCGTTTCGATAAAAATCCTGTATTTCGTGAGAGCAAATTCGGAAAAATATTGCGAGAGGTTTTTGATTTTTTGGAAGTTCCTCCCGTCGAGGGGAGTGATCGCCTGCCCTTGGAATAGGAAGAAGTCTTGGGTCATTGAACCCTAATATTAAAACAAACTTGTTAAAATTAGTCAATGGCATTTTTTATACTATTTATACTTTTTATAATCGTTATAATTTTTATCTTTTCGTCCAGGAAATTTTCACCCATTCCCTACTTCCCCTCCCAACCGGTCGACCTAGCGAAGATCGTCAAAGCGCTGGACTTGAAAAACGACCAGACGGTGGTTGACCTCGGCGCCGGCGACGGCGAGATTATATTTGCCGGGGCGACAACTGCGCTGGAAAAAAAATTAAATACCAAGTTCGTCGGGGTCGAGATTAATCCGGTCCTTTTGTTGATAATGTTCATGAGACGTTTTTTCCATTCGAATAAAAAAAATATCAAAATAATGTATGGCGACATCTTTAAGCCCGGTTTTATTGACTTTATAGACCTTACTGACTTTATGACTATATATTTGTACATCTCTCCTTGGTACATAGAACCAGTAATAAACAATTTTAAACTTGCCTTGAGCAAGCATAGCGAGTTAAAAGGGTTAAAAATTAAAAATTTTGACGTAATCAGTTACATGTATCCAGTCAAGAGCCTCAAAAGTAAACAAAGGATCATCCAAGGAAAAAACAGTATTTTTATCTACACGTAGAGCCTTACGAAGGCCCATAGTACACCTCGTAGGTGTATCCTGGGCCGATGGGACAATCTAGCTGGAGACGATTTTCATGATATCGGGAGGTGTCTTGGCGATGTAGTCGGCTCCGAATTTTTTTAGGGCTGATGGCCGTTGAAGACCCCAGGAGACGCCGATGATCTTTATCCCAAGCTTGCGGCACGCCTCAACGTCCCTGATCTCGTCACCCAGATAGACCGATTTGTCCATATCCCAGCCGTTTTTTTTCAAAAGCGAATCGATGGCAGCTGTCTTTCCCAATATATTTGTTCCACAGTATATGTCATTAAAAACATCGATGCCGTTGATTTCGATAAAAGCCCTAACGCTTTTTTCGATATTAGAAGACAAAATCGCGATATTATAACCTTGGTTTTTCAAATTCAGCAGTACCTTTTTCATTCCCGGAAAAATTTTAATTTTTTCGATACTGTTGTACATGTCTTCTTGAGCATGACGGATCATCATGTAAATCAATGGTAATTTCGTCCATGATATTTTGAATGTTTTCATAAGTTCCATGTAAGACTTCGATCTTATTTCGGAGATGACTTTTTTTTCGTCTTGAGTGACTCCTAAATTGTCGCGGGCCAATTCGACCATACGGTTAAAATGGTATGCATGCGAATCGGCGATTACTCCATCGAAGTCGAAGATGACGTTATTTATTTTTTTCATGGTTTGTTAATTATAATATGGATTATGGGCCAATTACTACAGATCGACTATTTTATAAGCGATTTTTTAAAACATTTGATTCCCCATAATAATTTATCCGTCTCGTTTTTTTCTTTTTTTTCTCTGATCGGATTTGCCGCTTTCGTGTGGGTTGTCATCGGACTGCTTCTGATTGCTTTCCGGGCAAAGGAACAACATAAATTTATCTTTTACTACGGCATGACTCTGGCCGTCTCATATATTTCATTCAACATTATAAAAATTATCGTTCGCCGACCGAGGCCTTTTATAGAAGACGCGACAAATTTAAAAATGATGGCGATTCGTCTGTGTCCCAAGGATTTTTCTTTTCCCTCAGGTCACGCAACGGTCGCCTTTGCTTCGGCGACAGTCCTTGCCGCTTTCGACAAAAAAAGATCCTGGTTCTATTTTCTCGTCGCCTTGGTGATTTCCTATTCTCGTATTTTCCTCGAGTGCCACTTTTTTCTCGACGTATTGTTTGGCGCCTTCCTTGGTACGGCCATCGCAAAATTAGTGTTACAAATTAACGTCAAAAAATGGATTCACACCAAAAGCCGGAAATAGGAAAATTGGTGGAATTATCCGGGAAACGAATTTCGCCCGTGTCGAGACAAGGTGAGCTTCTCGAATTGTCCTCAAAATATCTGGTTGAAGCCGATGGATATTTTTTTCCAGGACATCAGCGGTTTGTAAAGAATAATTTTGCCCGTACCGTCGACTCAATTGTTTCCAACTTGACTAAAATCAAACCACTTAATCTCGATATTTATAATTCCGAAGCACTCCTCGAATCTGATTTGAAAACAATTATCGGTTTTGCAAAATATGAAGGCGTAACCGAAGAAAATTTGAAAAAGATTCTTGAGGGAATTATTGCCGAAAGGACCGTCAGGATGGCTCAATTAAAAAATTTGGGTATTTCGTTGACCGACGATCCGAATTTCTCATTTCAGGATAGATCAACACAATTGGATTCCATCATGACCGAAATTGACGGAAATGGGTTTACTACCGTTGATAATTTTTACAAAAAATATCCGAGCTATTTTAATAAAATCGACATGGCGCATACCATCGATGAACTGCAGGATATTTTGCATAAAGCCCAGGGTGAATTCGGATTTTCCAAAGACGACGTGGCCATATTCAATAAAATAAAAAACGATGTTAAAAGTAAATCTGACATTCTCAAACGCGAAGCATCGTCTGAGGCGGCTGCCACAAAAGAAGAACGGGTAAAAGAATTTGTCGAGGCTTTCGAATCGGGTCTCGAATACTTAAGATTCTGTTATCCTGAGTCGGAAATAGGCCGCCTAGCCGGCGTCGCCGAAACTTTAATTAGGCAGATGAGAAAAGCGCGGGATTCCTTGGAATTCACTAAAATATTCCTCTCATCGAGAAAGTTGGCGGAACTTTTCTGGCCAATAAGACTGGGACGCACCATATACGGGCTGGAAAAACTCGGTCTTTCGAAAGAAGAGGTAAAAAAATACATTGATAAAATATTCGACCGGAAACTTAGAACCGAAGCGGCCGGATATTGGTTTGAAAAAAGTTCGAAAGACTTGCCAAGATACCAAATCCATCCGCAACTTGCCTTGGTTGACACGATAAAAAGCACTCTTGAAGCCCACCGGCAATACTTTTCCAAATCCGACGACCCAGTCAAATTCATGATTCTGGTCAACGACAATACCGTTCTCAAACTGGATATCCCTCCTGAAGCCACCATTCAGGACATCTCAATTCTTCTGAAAAAAACAAAGGTTACGAAATATGACATCGAGTCGAAAAAACAATTTTTCGAGAAACGGTTTCTTTTAAAAAAAGATGCATATAATGCCGGGAAAAGAGGAAAAGAATATCGTGACTTTTATTCCCATAAAGAACCGGCCACTTTAAAAATATTCGATAAAAGATTTACACTGCCCTTTGAGACCGAGGTCGACGGTGATTATATCGTCCGTCTGACGACCCAAACAAAAAACCCTACTGCGGATAAAAATTCACCTTTCTCTCTTTTTGCCGTCGATTCGCATAAGGCTCTCATTGACGTCGATCTCAACAGCGAGAAAGGAGTCGAACTTGCGGCTAAGTTTGCTCACCGATATTCGGATGGAAAAAGTTCCAAACCTTTTTTCAGATATATATTTGAATCGTTGGAACGGCAACACCAGGTCGAAGCCGACTTGACCGTCCCCGGACTTGACTTTTTAACACAAGAAAATATCAGACCGATTGTCCGGTCCGATGATATCTTTCCATCCCTTCCGATTTTCGAATCCGATTCGTCGGTTGAAATAGCTACTCCTGTCTCTAAATTTGTCTTTGATAGAGTCGACGGTCGGCCCGTCATCTCACCAGCCGTTTTGAGAGCGGCGACCATCGCCTTGGCAAATGGCGTTTATGACATGAACGTTCTTGTCGCCGCCAAAGTAAATCCCCAGACGGTCGGTCCGTACGACAATGTTCAACCGGTCATCGTCTCTCTTTATCCGATAAAAGATACCTATGAAAAATTCAGAAAAAATCCCAATGTGAAGCTTTCTCAGAAAGAGATTAATAGAGTTATAACCTGGGTCAAAAAAACCCAGGAGGCCGAGAACTACGCAAAAAAGGGATTATCGACCGCAGCCGTTTTGGCCGCTCCAACCGGTCGGGCCGAAAATTTCATCGCTATGTTGTCCGAGCCGCTTCATAAAGGTGTCCGGCTTTTGAAAAAATCTTCCGGAATGTTTTCTCCTCTACCCGAACTCATTGCCGGAAAAAAATTAGAAGGAATCGTCTTTTATACGGCTAAAGGTGACACATATGACATCGACGTTAACCTTAACAATCCCCGACTTAATAGTATCGGCGTCATAGGTTACAGCCAATCGAGCGTTCTCATCGGCGAGTCTGAAAAAAAAGACCAAATATTTTATGCCGTCCGTAAGTCACCGTCCCAAGCCCAGGCATCTTTTAGAGATTTTGTTATAAACCGCCTCATCCGTGGAAAAAACAAGGAAGAAATGATCAAGCGGACCAATAAAATTCTGGGAGACCTAATCGTTGACTGGGGAAAGTTTATTATCGGAGATGAAAGTATTGAAAAATACCAAAAAAACCTAAAAAGTGCCTATAATAAACTTTTAAATGATGCGAACTGCGGTGAGACAAATTTATTGCTACAGAACATCAATTCTCCGGATACTTTACAACGCAAACTCAACGAAATTCTCAAAGAAGATGCTGCCAATACTTTGAATAAGCAAAAAATCACTCTTGAAAGTGACTTTTTGAATGATTTTCTTCTGGCTGTCAACAACCAAATAGGTCTCCTTTAGATTGATTTAATCATATAAAAATTATATAATCTGCTATTTTATATGGACCGTAAGATTAGTCGACGAGATTTTTTGAAGGCTACACTTGTATTCGGAGGTACTGGCGCGATATTGGCAAGTTGTGGCCCTTTGAGCAATCTGACTTCGCCCCAACCCACCGAAGTTCCGAAACTTGGCTATACGCAAAGAGAGGTCTTTCAAGGGATTGGTTCCGACGGAAAAGCCTACGATTATGTGGTATGGAATGTTGATATCGGGTCGATAAAAAAATTTCCACAAATGCAAGGCCAGCTCGATAAACTGAAAGATATCGATCACGTCTCGATACTCTCCCAAAAACACGAGGATGGCCGGTATTATCCTGTTTCGACTCAGGCCTCCGCACACAGCAAGGGAGTTGTGGATAGATTTAATAGCTTAGTTGATACAAATGCAAAAAGTCCTCTTTATAAGTCCGATTCTCAGTTCAGAGGTTTTGTTTTAGCTACCGTCCTTGATCCCGAAAAAAGTGTCGCTGACAAAATGACTATTATCGGGCAATATATCAATTTGTCCGGTGACACAATCGACGAAGTCAAGACAAGTTTAGAAGCATTGACAAAAAATTATAATTTGGGGAAGTTACCGGCGAACAGTTCGATTGATTTTCTATTTGACAATTACATGGCTTCTCTTCATTCCGATAGCGTTGACCAAGATTTTATAAATTCAGCCGAATCTATAGGTCTGCAACACGCGATATTTGTTCCCAAAAGTGATTCACTGGAAAAAACAAGGACAGAATTAAAATCTAATTTTATGGATATTTCCCAATCCGCCTTGGTAAAACCGGAAATTTACAAAGTCGAGTATCAAGTTTTGACCCCAGGTAAAAAAGTCTCTGACCCGCCTTCGATACAGACTTTCGAAAAACTTGAGGTACGATATAATAATAGGACAGATCGTATATACGGTGAATATGGAATACCGTCGGCTTTAAGGACTTTTTATGCCCAAAACGAAAATGTTTTTAATGATCTCGACGTCACCCAAACCCCACCCGATCTAATTACATCAATTGCATCACGAGTTGATAAAAAAAGTTCGGTTACGGTTACAAAAACTTCAAAATTGGATGACGGCTTAATTCAATACGCTTGGGTTCCGAATGGAAGTAGTAAGTATAAAGGTGATATCAAATCAGCGGTTTTTTTAAATTTTAAAGCTGCCGGCACAAATTACATTGACCCTCTGAGTTCGGAGGTCATGGTCATAAATGATAATTCCGTCGATATCGATTCAAGAGTTGACAAAGGCTGGTTAAGCTGGATTTCAAATATAGATAATACGGTAAGACAGCTCCTTAAGTTGGGAGTGAGCCAAACGTATGTATCTGGTGGCTTGACACCACCTGCTATAGCCTTTGCCAGACTAATGAGTGGGATTAATTCCGATACTGGATTTAATTCTTCAATGTTACCAAAAGATGAAACTTTATTGAGAAAATTGGCTGGTATGGAGCTTTTGAAACAACAACTCAACAACTGGGGTACGCCGATATGGCAAGGTGGCATGGGCGAAGGTCCGGTTGTTTCGGTCGTAGATTTTACGGAAAGCGACTGGATAGGAAGAAATATCATGAACCTCGATCCTTCGCTTAATAGGAATATAAAGCCGCATGTGATGAGCCCTGGTGATATTTTTCCGATTGCCGCGATTGAAAAGGATGTAATAATTTCTTATCGAGGACAAACTGCTAGCAACGGAACTACTCCTTTAACAGGTGGTCTTATTACCAATATTATCGACCAAGTAATCGCCATCAATAACCCCGATACATTTTCTCAGATACTAAAAATTGGGAGTGCAATTGCGCCCTGGGCGGCTGTGGCAATTGCGTTACTGATAGATCCTGAGGTCCTTGTGACCGATGTTATTCCGTTTTTACAAAATGTATTTAGTTCTCTGGGAACCTTAATTACCGCCGCTGCCGCCTAAATATGTATATAATATCCTATAATATATCTGGTATAATTACCGAATGGAAAATAGGCTTCATCCTAAAGACAGAGCGCCAATAAAAAATCATTTGATGAAATGGTTTATTGTCACTGCCAGCCTGGCCGCTCTTTATTTGGCCGGTTGCGCTACCGCTAGTCCAGCCGTTGTTCCCACGGTTACTCATGTACCATCACCAACACCCACAACAACATTCGAAACTATTCAATCTATTGATCAAACTACATTTGACGTAAGACAGGGAAAAACGTCGATAGGTCAAACTACGCCTTTGGATATTGTATGGAAAGATGGCTCGATTATCTCTATAGAAAAACAGGTCGATCCGTGTGGTGAGAATCAGACGAGTCAAGCGTCTTTTACAATCAATGTTAGAGACCAACTTTGTCAAGAAACCATTAGGTTGGCAAACATGGTTGGCGATCAGATTTCAACAGAAAAAGTAAATGCGGAAAATTCGACAACTATTGTTGTGTCTGATTCCGATGTCGCAAAAATATGTGGCCCGGACACTTCTGCCTGTTACATTCCGAAAGCCGGAGAAACAGTGTTTGGTCCAGATTCGTTTGCCGTCCTGCCTCTTCTTGGCCACGAACGAATGCACAAAATCATAAATACTTCACCTGGTTACGAATATTACGACGAAGCATCGAAGATTTGTTTTCGTAGGGAGTCCGATCCAAGCAAATTCACGGTGAATTTTCCCGATCCACAAAGTCCGACCGGTTTTTCATACGTCACAACCACCACCGCGGAATTTTTACCAACTGTTGAAGAAACAAAAATAATTGTTAAGGAAAATGGTTTAAATTCCGGGCCGGTGACCTTTTTTACTCCTTCCTATTTGAGAAATCTTAATACTCCTGAGTCATTTACCGCCACGGATGATATATTGCGATTTGATTTTTCCCAAACAGTTCAACCGGATCCGATTTACGGAGAACCGACTTTTGCCGGTATTATCAAGTATGTAGAAGCCACTGCCCGTGATAAAAATACTTTAATAAAAGCTATTGATGATTTTAATAATGCCATGGGTTCTGATCCAAGTAATCCTTTTTACATAAAATATCAACCGATTCAACCCTCTCACATTACCTCCGCTGAAGCTTGTAAATGACAACGTTTATTTTTCCACACCATAAAATTTGACTCTGTCTCCGCGGAACATAAGATCTATTTCGCCTGTCGCACCGTTTCGGTGTTTGGCGATATAGAGTTTGACGAGTTTTTTGTTTTGATCTAAGAGATCTTCCGATTCGTCTTCAAGGTAAAGGAACATCACGACATCGGCGTCCTGCTCTATCGCACCCGACTCGCGAAGGTCGGCGAGTTGAGGCTTTTTTGTCCCCCTCTGTTCGACGGCGCGGGACAACTGTGACAAAGCCAATACCGGTATTTTCAGTTCGCGGGCAAGATTTTTTAAACCTTGGGAAATGGCCGAAACTTCGTTGACTCTAGACTCGAAAAATCGCCCGGCGTTGGCCAACTGGAGGTAATCGACTATAAGCAGTTTAATATTTTTTTCCAATTTTAATTTTCTTGCTTTTGTTCTCATTTCGAGAATGGAAGCGCCCGGCGTATCGTCGATGAATATTGGGGCTTCTGAAAGTTCACCCATCGCTTCGGTCAATTTTTTGTAATCTTCATCCGAAAGTCGGCCCGTCTTAAGCCTCCAAGCATCGATGTCGGCCTGTCCGACAAGTAACCGGTCGACCAGTTCTTCTTTGCTCATCTCAAGGGAGAAAAACCCAACCGGCGTCTTTTCTTTAATGGCCGCATTCAAAGCAATATTCAGAGCCAAAGTCGTTTTTCCGATTCCCGGCCTGGCTGCTAATATTATCAGATTCGAATCCTGCATTCCGGCCAGTTTATTGTCCAGGTCGACATAACCGGTAGACACTCCCCGAAGGTGACTTCCCTTTTTCATGAACTCGTCAAGCCGTTCAAAGCTTTCGGCCAACACTTCCTTGAGTTGAATAAAATCCCGGTGAAGATGCTCTTGAGACAAAGAAAATATTTCGACTTCGGCTGAATCAAGGAGTTTTTTGACATCACTTTTTTCATCGAACGATTTTTCAACCAATCTTGAAGAAAGTTCAATCAGTTTTCTTTTGACGAAGTGATTCTTGACGATATTGCCGTAATGCTCGATATAGGCTGAGGTCGGCACGGTATTTATCAAATCGGCCAAATAACTTTTTCCGCCAATTTTTTGAAGCGAATCGGTTTTTTTGAGTTCATCTTGAAGAGTGACGACGTCGATGGGCTTTTGTTTCTCGAAAAGCGAAAGCATCGCTTGATAAATCATCTGATGGGCCGGTTCGTAAAATTGCCCGGGCTTTAAAAACTCGGCGACGAGATTCATCGCTCCGGAGTCAATAAGAATAGCGCCAAGGACCGACTTTTCCGCTTCTATGTCGTGAGGGGGGACTTTAAGGGAATCAGACGAAGTACTCATTAGGATTAATTACCAATTTCTAAACGTTTAAAAATTAGATATTAGAAATTAGAAATTTGAAATTGAATAAAAATTAAAAATTTTAAATTTAAAATTATGATTCTAGTACGATTACCTTCATCTCACCCTCAACGAGATCTTCTTTTTTAGTGACGAGTTTCGGAAGCTTTTGAGGATTGTCGATACCGAATTTTTTTGTAAAGTCGGTTACCGGCGCCAACTTGTTCAAGATGTCTTTATTTTTCATATCGGGATTACCAAAATGCATCGGAATGACTATAGCCGGTTCAACTTTTTTTACCAATTCGACGGCTTTTTCCGAATCGATTGTATAAAATCCTCCGACCGGCACCATCAAGATATCGACGTCCCCTATCGCATCAAGAAAAGAATCATCTGGAATGATTCCTAAATCACCACAATGAAGTATAGATACTCCTTCCGCTTCAATTTTATAAAGATTATTCTCTCCTCTTTGAGCGCCTTGGACATCGTCATGAAAGCTTTTGAAACCAAATATCCTCATTTGCATTTTTTCAAATTCGCCGGGCATGTCTATGACTAAGGGTGCGACACCACCGACTCCAACAATCTGTTGATACGCGTTGTGATCGCCATGCTGGTGGGATACGGTGACGATATCCGCTTCCGTACGGGGAAATTTGAGACCAACCATATTAGAATCGTAAGGATCGGTCACGAGCTTGGACGTTTTAGTTTTAATCAAAAATGACGCATGGCCAAGATATTTGATCTCCATATGGTTTATGTCTGAAAATTTTAAAGTATAAGCGTTTAAAGGATAGCAAAGTTTGTCGATAATTTCAATAAACCCAAGCCCGATAAGATTTTATTTGTCTTTCCTTCCTCTTTACAAATATGATATCTTCGCATTCCTCTTTATAAATCAATCCAATTCTATATCGTTGACAAAAACTGAGCCCAAAGTGAGAATCCTCCTTCGTCCCGTTAAGCGGGACTTCGGAAGGACGCTGTCGAACTCACCATAGATACTTGAGCCGACGGTGAGAATCGAACTCACAGTTTTTCCCTTACCAAGGGAACGTTTTGCCACTAAACTACATCGGCTTCTTTGTTTTATTTACCCCGTAGACTCGCCCTTGCAAGGCGAGGATGTAAACCTCGCGGGCAAGCAAGAGTTCTATGGGGCCACTAAACTATTTGGGCTGAACCAAGCAATATTATACAAAATTAGTTGCAGATATTTTTTTTGATTTGTTCCTGGTCGGCCTGAGGTAATTTTTTTATCTGATCAACCAACGGTTGGGTGGCACTGTCGATGAGGAAGTTGGTAGCACTACTGGCAGCATCGGAGGCAACCGAAGTTATTGTCGAAGTAGCGTTCCCGAGGACCTGACCGGCCATATCCTGGACCTGCCCGATGATATTGTTACTTGTACCCTGGACTTTTTTCGTCGTCGCCGATAAGACGGTCGGAACTCCAACACTCGGAGTTTGAATTTTTCTGTGTCTTATCACCTTATCGGCAACAAATCCCAAAATAAGCAGTCCCGTCAAAAATCCAAGTTTTATTGCCATCGACGAATAGTTATTTTTCTTTTCCAGAGGTTTTATGACCATATCATTTATATTTTATTATTAAAAACATCACTTTGCCACCTTCATACCACTTTTGCGAAGGGCAAAGGCCTGGAAAATAATCTTCTATTAGATATAATTTAGCTATTGGTGACTGTAGCTCAACCTGGTAGAGCGTCTGCCTGT
Source organism: bacterium (assembly GCA_021789865.1). GTDB lineage: Bacteria > Patescibacteriota > Microgenomatia > UBA1406 > GWC2-37-13 > GWC2-37-13. The sequence continues at coordinate 12,670 of JAJYIX010000006.1, read as the reverse complement.
GGAGCAGAATGTTGTGGGTTCAAATCCCATCAGTCACCCCAATATGTCCGAAAAAAAAGAGGCCATCTTAAAGATCTTAGCTCTTTGTAGCTTACTTGTCATAACTTTATTTTTCTTGTTTATTCGCTTAGTTTTCCCGACAAACGGTCAGACTACGTCAATGTCCAATTCTGGTGAGATAATTTATCAGATTCCCTACACAAAATCTATCGACTTGAACCTTGGGTTTGTTCAGGTACCAATGGTAAACCTTCCCTTAAAAACCACAAAAGGCTTCATTAATACACCTTTTCTTCTCGACACTGGAGCTATAATTTCGACCCTACCTTTGCAGGCAGCAAAAAATCTTGGCGTAGACATTGTTGATTCAAAAAGAATCACTCTACAAGGTTTTTCCGGAATGCCGGTATTTGCTTACCTCGGTACAATCACGGTAAAAATAGGAGATAAGAACTTTGATTTACCAGCTACTTTTAGTGATGTTTCAAAAGAGAATATTCTTGGTCGGAAGGGACTATTTGATACCTTTTCAATAAATTTTGATTATGAAAAACAATTAATCACTCTGAGTAGAAAAGGAAATAAATAATGCAACAAACAACATATCAAAAAATTAATAAGGTCCTCTCTTGGAAAAGAATTATTTTGTTTAATATCATGGTTTTCTTTGGAGCGGTCGCGATTGTTTCATCATCATTTTTACAAAACAACGACATAAAGACAAATTCCAGGGCGGCTGAATTCCCAACACCGACCCCAATGATTATTTCAAATCTGGAAAAACCTGATTATCCAAGTGCTCCTCCACATATCGATCGAGTAGGCTACTTTTTCGGAAAGCCCGGCGATACCATCGTCATATACGGGAATAATTTTGGTGACAACCAGTGGGATAGTCGGATCTTTGTAGGTAACGCTGATGCTTCCGACTCTGTTGTTCGGTGGACCAATTCGATTATCGAAGCTAAAATTCCTTATTCTGCACGAACTGGCAAGGTATGGGTAGTAGTAAATAAAGAACCGTCAACTTGGGACGGAAATTTATTAGTAATTAGCCGTATTAATAAAACGAGTATAGGATTTGACAAAACATCCACGGATAAGTGGCAATTGGTTATCGATAGTATAAACGACTTGAAAAGCGGCCTGATCGAGTTTGCATATACCGGACCAGTCCCCTTGTTTACGGTTGCAAATGGAGTAACTATAGATAAAAAAGCGGTTTCAATTGACAACTTAGGTAACAAGCTTAAAATTGAATTTTCTTTCAAAGGACCTATTATTAACAATGCAGTTAGCCTTGGAATAGTTCATATCACTAATGATAATCAATTGGAAATTACTCGAGCAGAAATAGAAGACTCACATAATAATATCATTCCATTATTTGCTGACCCGTTAAGCATCAAGATAAAAAGCCAATAAAAAATAGGCCTTATTGCTAAGGCCTATTTTTTATTCTATAAACTGGCTTCATCCTTTGCCTCTACCTTTTACCTTTTTTCCTCCCTGTCCTTTTCCACTTTTTTTCCAGTTACCGTACATATCACTCCAGCCATTCTGCTGCCACCTGTTAGGTTTTCCGCCTCTTCCTTTGGGCATATGTGTATATCACCTCCTCCCTTTGTCCTCTGACAAGTTAACTTCTTCTATATTTGGCAATTGATTCTTGCTTTTTAATCTCTTAAACAATCCCTCGTGTGCAATCTTGCCATTATCTATTACAATAACATAATCATCGGGCTTCAACAAAGAGTAAGAATGGGTAATCATGAGAGTGGTCTTATTTTTTACGTACAGCCTTAGTCCATCCATAATTTTTGATTGAGTTGTTGCATCTTGAGCTGAAAGAATCTCATCAAGAAGGAGAATGTCAGCATCTCTAAGATATGCCCGTGCCAAAAGCAAGCGCTGCCTTTCTCCTCCCGATAGGAAATTTCCACCCTCGCCGACGCGGGCTTCGTACCCGCCAGATCTTTTACTTATAAACTCTTCTGCAACCGCCACTCTCGCAGCTTTTTTTATTTCATCTAAAGTAGCGTTTTCTTTTCCGAATCCTATAACATCAGCCACCGATTCATCGAAGAGTTCTGATTCCTGGGGAACATAGGCAATATGATTTCTCAGAGATTCTACTTTATATTCTTTTAGTAGCCTACCGCCGATTTTTATCTCTCCAAAACTCAATGGATCAGTAAGGCGAAGAATCAATTGAAATAGTGAAGATTTTCCGGAACCGCTTTTCCCAACTATGACTGTAAACTGCCTTTCCGGAATCCTGAAAGATATGTTGGAGAGTATTTCTTTATCTTTATCATTTTTTACGGTAATATTCTTAAATTCTATGGAGTTGTTTTTGAATGAGGTTAAATCGCCCGTATCTTTTAAATGATAGTTGACATTAAATATGTCAGAAATGTTTCTTAACTGGGCTAAATTTTGTTTATATGACGATAACGCCCCTATAATTGTTGTAACCGGACTGACTATATTGTCCATATAGAATATAAAAACTATGAGCAGACCCGAAGACAATACTCCAGATTCCACTCTTGAGATTCCTAGACCTATTATCACGGAATAAGTAATCCCAATGATGAGTCCATTAATTAATGTCAACAAAATTGAGTACCAATATAATTTAAGTTCCGTAGCCAAAGATCCCCAAACGGTACGAGTGTAACGTTTAAGAGTACTCCTGCTTTGAGTGTATGCCTGAATAATTTTTAGTTGCGAGATGGTTTGCTCGACAAAAGTATATAGGATGCCATTTTTTCGTTCCAATTCGTTACTTGTATCACTTATTTTTTTATTCATATAATATAAACTTAAGCTCAGAATAGGCAACACGGTAAGTGAAATAAAGGCCATAGAGATATTGATATTGGAAAGTATAAAAATTGTTATTAGTAGATAAATACTTGAAGAAATTATCGGCAAAATAGAGTCCTCTATTATTTGGGAGGGGGCAGTAAAGTCGTAATTTAATTTATATATATACGAACCGACATTTTTTCTTCTAAAATAACTGTAATCAAGCTTCGTTAAGTTGGCAAAACATGCTGCGGCAAAGCTTTGACTTATTTTTTGAATAACGATGTTGTTCCAATAGGCATATATATAATCGGCAAATCCCCCGATAACAACTATTGCGAAATACGTCATAACCACAAATGTTCCAGCCTCCCCTTTCGATGAAAATTGAGCCAATATGTGCCCTATTATCGTGTGGGTATCCAAAAGTTCGTTACCGAGTACGTTGTCTATGAGTATTTTAAACGGCCAAGGAGAAAGAGTTTGAATACCAGTGCTTATTAATAAAAGAGCTAAAATTAATAAAATGTGAGGAAATTTTGAAATAACAATATCCTTTAGTGTCTTTTTTAAATTATCGTTCATATTTTATTTCTTCGAGGTTACAAAAGAATAAGTTGTCGTGGTAGCGCTAGTATTTAAGCCTGAAACAATCGTTAATTGAAAAAAATATCTTGAATTAGGCAATAATGAAGATAAAGTAGCTCTGTTGATTCCGGAAGGTACATCAATTGATTCAATTAGGTTATATTCCTGATAACCGTACTTTAAATGAACCAAACCAGGAGAATTAGTTTGCCAGCTTATAGTAGCAGAAGAATTATTAACATCGCTCACGGAAACATTTGACACCATTGGAAGATTCATTTCTCCGGTCTGGCTTGTTTCTATAAGATTTATAGGAGATGGAAACAGATCGCCTCCCATAAATTTCCACGTAACAAACAAAATAGTTATTCCTAAAATAAAGGTGATGGAAACAAAGATGCCTATTTCTTTACCAGTTACGTTGAACTTTTCAATCTGAAGCTTATTTGATTTACTCGCCATTAATAGAAAAATATTAGATAAATAATAGTTTATTGTCAAGGAGTTTGTAAGAGAACACTAAGATTTTCACTTATCTTTTGTGTTGACTAATCAGCCATTTCTCCTTATGACAAAAATAGTCCACGATCGACTTGGAAAAGATTTCCAATATCTTCAAAGATCCGGGGAGGGATATCATCGTATCAATGTTGCGGGACCACGAACTGAAGTTCGTTTGATGGGTAAAAAAGACATTGACGGGCAATATTGTTACCAAACCAGAGAGCCTTTTTGACATCCTTTGTCCGAAAATATTCAAAGGCAAAGCTGGCTGCGAATATGTCACTCGAACCAACCGAATCGACGATATCTCTGGCATCGACCACCTTGGTAGGCACTTTTAAGATCCGACCCCGTTTAATGGCCATCGAACCTTCTTTGCCCAAGGTCACGACCACCGTCGTCTTTCTCGACCACTTTTTCGTGAGATCGCCATTTTTATGAATCCAGCTCGGTATGATGGCGAAATCAAAAAGGGGCATTAAAGAATCGGCTTCGGAAAACTCTCTTTCAATGACATTATCGCCGAAATCAAAATTCCGATAATATCCTTGAGGAAGTAGAATTTTTAAAGCCTTTGGGTTCAGTTGTACGACATTTTTTATATATTCTGTCGAAAAAGAAGCTGTTAAAGGCGCTATAAAAAGAACATCGGACGCTTCAACAATTTTTGTAAACTCTTCGTCTATCGGCAGGGATTTGGCATATTCCCTATTAAAAGCCTTTTGTTTTGCGATGAGACCCTCTTTTGACTGATTTTCATATATCAGCGTCCAGTCCTGCGTTGGATATTCGGGGTAAATATCAAAATATCGGCTAAAATTGACGAAGTCCCTCCCATATTGGGAAAGAATTTTTGCCTTGACACCCGGTAATTTTTTACAGATTTTACTGATGAACATTGCCGGACTACCGCATGAAGAATAAACCGAAGACTCCGAAATATTTATGTCTATGCAAACGTTTCCAACGATTGCGACTTTCATACTTCTACTCTATAGAGTACAAGGCCCTTTTATTTTTTGCAAATGCAAAAATTCCTGATAGAATTTTAGTTAACCGCATCCTTTATGAAAAATGGAAAAAAATTACAGCTGTTGTTTGCGTTGGTAACAAATTTTTTGAACTTCCTTGGATTCAGCGTTATCATCCCGATAATTCCTTTTTTAATAGAAAAATATGTTCCCGACCAAAATACGATTGCCTGGAATGTCGGATTGATACTGTCGGTTTATGCCCTCTGTCAATTCATCGCGGCGCCGGCTCTCGGATCATTGAGCGACCGGTACGGCAGGAAGCCGATTCTTCTTATTAGTCTTTTAGGCTCCGTCATCGGCTACCTCCTTTTAGGATTTGCCGGAACTCTATGGATACTCTTTCTGGGAAGGATTATAGACGGGTTGACCGGCGGCAATATCAGTACCGTTTATGCTTATGTCGCCGACATCACCGACCCGAAAGACAGGGGTAAATACTTCGGAATGCTTGGTGCGGCCGGCGGATTTGGATTTATGATCGGTCCGGCCGTCGGCGGTTTTACTGCTCACATATCTTTAAATACCCCTCTTTTTCTGGCTGCCGCCGTGACTTTTGTAAATCTTGTCTTCGGGTTTTTCGTACTCAAAGAAAGCTTAGCGGAAGAACATAAAATAAATACGATCACCTTCGACCATCTCAACCCATTTGGCCAATTGAAAAATATTCTTTCCATTAAAGCTTTAAAAAGTTTATTCATCGTCACTTTTACTTTTTTTTTGGCTCTAAATGCTTCTTTTACGATATACGCGGTTTTTTTGAAAGATATTTTTAACTGGAATCCGAGCCAGATCGGCATACTTCTCTTTTTTGTCGGCGTAATGGATATCGTCTCTCAAGGAATTTTGGTCCAAGCACTTCTCAAAAAATTTCATGAATTAAACATTACAACGGTCGGTTTGATATTGGTGATGATCGGATTTGCTGTCGGGTCAATTACTTCCATCACGCCTTCATTAATCCTAATGGGCATTGCAATCGTTACCATTAATATCGGCGATGGGCTTTTCGAACCGACGATGAGTGGACTTATCGCTAATTCGGTTGACCATAAAACACAGGGACGTGTACAAGGCGCTAATCAAGGAATCCAATCAATCGCTCGCGTCGTTGGACCTTTGCTTGGAGCCTTTCTCTACCAATACTGGAAAGGATTACCTTTTGCTAGCGAATCGTTTCTTGTAGCCATTGCTCTGATAATCACTTTTGTCTCGTTTAATTCCATAAAGGCACACCTTCGAACCCAGGCCGCTTGACATAAATAATTTTCAGCTTTCTCTCAGCATTGTATATTACTCTGTTACTGATTCTTCATCTACACGGGAGGTTTCGCCGCCTCCCGTTTTTTTTACCAGATCGATACTTAACCTCGTAGGTTAAACAAGGCTGAGATTATATAATTCAGTTACTTTTCAGCAATACATAATAGGATGGATTAGTAAAACATTAATAATTAATATTTAATTCAATAATATGATGTACCATATGGGATACTATCCGGGCAGTTGGAGTTATGGGTACGGTGGCTTCAATTGGTTGAGTCTGCTCATTTCAATTTTTTTCTGGGGGCTCATTATCGTTGGCGTCGTTGCCTTGTTCAAGGCCTTACTTGATAGTAATGAAGAGAGTCGAGTTTCGGTGGAAAAAGAGGTTTCGGAAAAAACCAATAAATACCTTGATATCGTCAAAGAACGTTATGCGAGAGGCGAAATCAATAAAAAAGAATACGACCAACTGAAAAAAGACTTTTCATAAATAAGGTATATAATAGATTCTGTGAAAAATGACTTTCCAAACTTTCGCCAGGCTGTCGGTACTAGCTATTGTGGTCCAGCGTGCCTCATGAATATCTATTCGTATTTTGGAATTAAAGTACCATTGGAAAAACTCCTAGATGATCTTAAGATAGACAAATATACCGGTACATTCACTGCTCAACTTGGCTTACACGCAAAGAATTCAGGTCTTCAGACTTTGATTTTATGCTCCAATCCCTATTATGTGTCCCCCGCTTGGAGTAAATTGGACAACCAAACAATATACAAGAAAATTGGCGGTTGGCTCGCGTTTGAGCTTCAAGGAAAAAATAAGATCAGGAAAAACAAGTTCAAAAAAGGCACAAGATTTATTTTGGCTTACATAAAAAACGGTGGGAAAATAAAAATTATCGATCTTACGACAAGATTGATAGACGGATATCTCGATCAAGGATATCTTATGACGGGAGCTATAGAAGAATCCTGGCTTTGGGAAAAAAGGAAAATCCCTAAAACAGCCGAATTCGACGACATCAAGGGCATCCCTCAGGGACATTTTGTCGTTCTTTATGGTCATGATGCTGAAAATTATTTTGTTTCGGATCCATATCCGACCGGTCTCGAGGGTAAAAACGGTTTATACAAGGTCAAAAAAGATAAATTCCTGGTCAGTTGCCTTTTCTGGGAAGCGACTCTGTTAGCTGTAAACTCGTTAACCCGTTAAACCCGTTAACTCATTAACAGCTTCTAATAAAAACGCGCCGGGCCCTCAGATAAGTTCTTTGGACTCGGCTGCGTATAGATTTCGAATTTAGAATTTCAACTCTATTCTAAATTCTTAATTCTAAACTCTGAATTCTTTTATCCTGACCATATCCCCTGACAAAAGTTTTCTTCTTCAAAGTGAACTGTTACTTTATTTCTCATAGTATTTCTCTTGTTCAACTTTTAATCTGATCATTAATTTCAGACTACAGGATATTTTTTTATTTGTCAAGCGCATTTTAAAATACATAATAAATATGTTGCTATTATGCTCTATTATGTAAATTAATTTACTAAATACTCTTGCTTTAAAGGGATAATTTATAAAAATTATATTTATCTTATAATTGTTAAAACTGCCCAAATACTTAAAATTGATTTTTATCTTATAATAGGATACAATTAGAACAAATGGTAGAAAAAGTCATTTTGATTAAAGACGAAATCAAATCTTTGAAGATGCTTATCTTGGACGCCATGCTCACAGGCGGAATTACTCCAAGCATCTTTAACCTATCGGAATTCTACAAAGTCGATTGGGATAACGTAGAAACGATCATTAAATCATTGGTTGGCCTTAAAGAGCTCACGCCTGAAGTGTTAAAAGTAATTACTTTGAGAAAATTTGTAGAATCGACAAAAAAACATCGAAAAAGACAAGTTGATAAACCACTTTTTGCCTGCCTCGGTCTGGCTGTCTACGAAGAAAATAGTGTTATAAAAGCTGATTTAGTAGATGTTGGAAGAATAAGTCATCCAGCTTCTGTAAAATTCATTTTACCGAATGCCAAGACAACCCTTTTAAAAAATTTAAGGATTACAATGCACTCATTCGATGATCAATACGCTCTTACTAGGTTGCCTCTAATGATTATTAAAGACGGAAAATTAAAATACCGACGTTACGAATCGCACGGAGGAGCGACCTACGATGGCGGACGTACTTTAACACTTCCACTCACTTCTTTTAGAAGAATGGCTTAAACTAAGCTGGCTACCCAGTAGCCAACAATAGCCGCCGATACGATGACGTTGAGCGATTTATTGATCCCCCACATCGGGATCTCAGCAATCTGATCGGCCAACTTGAGCGTCTCTTCGGTCACGCCGGAGGTCTCATTGCCGAGAATCAAAGCGACCGGGCCTGAATAATCGACCTTCGTATACGGAATCGATTTTTTATCCTGCTCTACCGCTATTACTTTTGATTTAAAATTTATAATTTTTTTATTTGATTCTGAACTCTCAATTTTAAATTCTAAATTACGCAGTTCCTCAATGGCTTCTTTTGCGGTCTTTTTATAAACCCAAGGTACAACCTTGTAGGTTCCGATGGAGGCTTTTTTTATCTTGTGATTTGGTGGTATCTCGCTATCTCCACAAATATAGATTTTCTCGATCGCAAGGGCGTCGGCCAGCCGGAAAAGCCCGCCGATATTGTAGGTATCGTAGATATTTTCCAATATGAAATACATGGGCCGGCGTTTAATGGCTTCAAGATGCTTCTTTACTTCACTCTCATCGACATCTCTAAGCTGACGGGCATTAAGTCTCATGATAGACAATTATAATACGAGAGACGTAAATTATGAGAATAAAGATGTTGGAAAACAGTTATCCCGTTAACGAGTTAAAGAGTGAACGGGTTATAAGCCGAACTCGTTAACCCGTCAACACGTTAACCACTTAATTGAATCAACAATTTCATGTTTCTCGGTAGATTGGCATTTATTCGCAAATTAGTATCATAACTATTACCTCATAAGTAAAGGTACCCTATAGTTGACATCCAATAAATCTTATAGTATAATAATGTCGATGAAAAAATTAATAGCTTTGTTTGCTGTCCTTTTCAGCATTTTACTTATTTCCAACAAAGTTTATGCCTGTGGAGGGCAATATGAGTCTCCTTGTCAATCTTACTCTATAACTGTGGATAAAACCGTCGGTATTCCCGGAAACTCGACCGATGCCACGTCATACCAATACGTGGATAACTTGGGTCCGTCAGACGCCAAATTCAATCCAAACCAATACGTATTTTTTAGGATTAACGTCAAAAATACTTCGACAACCACTCTTGGAGGAATGACGATCACCGATACCCTACCTGCTTATTTGAATCCGATTAGCGGTCCGGGCACATTCAATTCGTCCAATCGGACAATTACTTGGGACGGTGGCTTTTTTGACGTCAATCAGACAAAAACATATTATCTTGAGGCGCAAGTGGTTGGACAAAACAACTTACCAGCCGATCAAAGTATCGTTTGTGTTACCAATTACGCCCAGGCTACTTCCAACAATATAAGCGGAAGTGACTCCAGCCAGCTCTGCATTCAAAAACAAGTCACCAATGTCGTGACCGTACCCTCAACCGGACCGGAATTCGGATATATCTTGGTGGCTGGTGAAATAGCTTTGGCCGGAATGGGAATATATCTTAAAAAGAAAGTCTAAATAAACATATTGTCCTGTTAACTCGCAAAACCCATTAACTCCCTAACTGAATAACTTATATAAATACTATAAAGGCTATTGTGCTTATACTGTGTATAACTAATTTTAGCTTACTATAATCAACACTATAGTTGATTTATGACCTTATATGTGATATACTACAGGTCATATGTTTAAGGGACGAAACATATACAAATCGCGGGAGTTCCGCGCAATTTCATTACCCAAAGATCTGGGAATGACGCCTAAAACGTCATTAACTCGTCTTTGGGTTTTTTTATGGAAAAAGTTCAGAGTTTAATCCCGATCAGTTCGAGATTAAACCTTGGGCTTTTATAGCCTAAGTAAAGTTTCGTCCCGGCGGGGACTAGCTTCTCCGCCTGATGGGCGGAGCTTTAGTCTAGTCCCCGCTTTGTCCCTCGGAGCTTTTAAGCGAAGTGGGACTATAAGACGGAGACGAGCGTTTCTAAAGAAGACGGAGTGTTTAAAGCGAACTTCGTTCTGCTTTAGGGCACTTTTACATTATGGGTGTAGACGTTTTGAACCGGAATCAGCTTCTTTTAGCTTGAGGCTGAGGAAGGTGAAAAGACGTCTATTGTCTAGTCGAAAGACTAGATCAGGTTACTAAAATGGGCATTTTATGGGCAATTTAGCTTGCCATACCAGCCCGAATTACGCCTCGTAGGTGTAACAGGGACGATGGAAACAAGCTGAATACGGGCTTATTTGGACAAAACTAATATCGGGCGCCGAATGGTGACCCGAGAACACGAACCTGACTCCTTAACTCCTAGATGCTGAAAATCATTTTCGACAGATGAATTCAAATTCATTTTGTCGGGATTGATGATTAGAGCATCATGGATTCCACAATGAGGATGATCTAGACGATAGGTCATAGATGATCGAAGATAGGATTTTGGAGATAGAAGATAGATGATAGATTTTTTCTATCCTCAATCCTCTATTTTCAAATAACTACCTTCTACTTTCTATTTTCCATCGTCTAGTAATCGTTTTCATCGCGGAATCCATAAAGAAAGGAGAAAAAAGGAAAAATGAAGAAATAACAACTAAATAGAGGAACACCAACCTCGTTAAAAAAATTAGGCAGCTGGAGCAATCCTTATGGCCTATCCCAAAACTCACGTTAAGTGAGAAATGTCGAATACGTGTAAAACTGCTCTTCGAAGGAGGAAGCAGCCATGAAAAATGTAATGTACGGTACAATCGCACTTCTGGTTCTCGTTGCAACTGTGTTTGGAGGTATCTACGGATATCAACATACACTCGGGTCTCAAACCCAAGCCACGCCGAATCAGCAAGTTCAGCCCACCCCGATCTCGATGGTACAACTTACCCCGACCTCGGCCCCCGCCGCAACGGTCACCGTTTTAGGTGCATCGCAGAATTACGGCGATTTTGTAAGTCCCACGCCAAAAAGCTCTACTCCCGCTTGCAACTATGATGTTGTTGCGCTCGACCCTGGTAATGGTGATCAATATACCCCGACAGATGTTTGGGTTCTTCAAGAAGATGTTGATTTTGGAGCAATGACAATCAACTTTAAACTCTTCTACACCACCACCCCGGTCCTTGCAACCATCAATGGCAAACACCACACAAATCTGTGGTACTATTGCAGCGAAACTGTTGCAAAAGCTGGAGAAAATAGCCAGTACAGAGAGCGATTGAGCGACTCGAAGATCGTTGGCAACCCGCTGTATGGCATGACAGTGTTTTCCCCTTTCGGCCAGTAAGCATGGACGATTTTCGATCTACCCGATTTATGAGTAGCGACTTAATGCCCGTTAGAAGCATTAGAAAGGAACCTGACCCAGAAAGCTTGGAAATTGTTGCGTACATTTTTACGTAGTTACGCAGCAGTGTGTTATTTAGAAGTAGCGTTTTTTGCTACTTAATGGTAACCCCATTAGACCCTCACCGGTCTCTAAATACACATCATCCCAAGCTTTCTAACTATGGTCATAAATAGATCCCGAAATAAATTCGGGATGACATTATCATTATGATCAGAGTGGAAAGCTTATGGAAAACGTGATAAACAAATTTAATTTACCAAATAGTCTCTTGGTAATCACGAGTTATCCCAACCCGAACGGCCACAGATATGGCCACCGGGATCTTAATGCTGTGGCCTGGCATAGTGAAAAAACATTGAAAAATATTAGTAAAGATAGAAGAGTAATCGTACTGGCTGAAAAAGCTCACGATGAAGATCAGTCCTTTTATGCCAATAAAAATCTATATATTAAACGCGTCTGGAGTAAGACCAATCATTTTTCGATGTTGTTGATTATTTTGGAAGTCCTGAAGCTCAATTATATAAAAAGCGTACTTGTCCCTTTTGAATTCAATGTTTTCGGGGGAACGGTTCATAATATATTTTTCTTATTCGTATTGGCTTTCATGAGACTTCTAGGAAAAAAAGTTGTCATCGAAGTCCATCAAGTCATTGAAGACATAAAAGAGTTGGAAAAGCATATAAATATCACCAACCCTCTACTGCAGAAGTTTTTCGATGCCGGTCTGAAGGCCTATTATTTCTTGTTTGGATTATTGGCTTCGGATATCATTGTCTTCGAACAGGAGTTGAAGATAAGATTGGCTAAATACGTGGATAAAGACAAAATACAAGTTTTGTCGCTGGCTACAAAAAAAAGCAAAGCCGTAGGAAAAAGATCCGCCCGCACGACTCTCGGATTACCGGCTAAAGATTTCCTAGTTAT
>JAJYIX010000053.1 GCA_021789865.1 bacterium | reverse complement strand
GCCAAAGATATTCTCGACAACGTGCCCAAAGGCTCGATACTGGCTGCTACTTCAGACAATTCTTCATTCACCGTCGGTTATTATTATTATGTAAAAAAGTATCGGCCTGACATTATTCTTTTGTCCGTCGGAATTTTCAATCGGCAATATTATCAAGAAATTCTTCAACGAAGATACCCGTTTTTAAACTACTCCGCATTTAAGAAAAACGACCTAAATCTTTTTATTAAGGAAAATTCTAGAAAATATCAAGTATATTTCGAGACACCCTCAACGACCGGTTATTGGGCACCTTATGGACTCGTATGGAAATACTACCCCACGGAAAAACTTGCCGACGCCGACAAAGCCAATATCATTGAAGCCAATCAAAAGATTTGGCCCCATCTCCATATACCGAAATTAAACTCAAAGCAACTCAACATCTATCACCTCGAAACCGTCCGGGACGACTACCTTGGCAAGCTTTTGTCCTACGCCAAATATCTTTTGGCCTATGGAGACATAGACATGGCAAAAAAATATACGGAAAAAATTCTCGCGAATGATCCAGAGCGGCGGGACGCCAAAGGTCTACTGATAAATATTTTAGCCAAACAGGGTGATTGCGCGAATGCCAAATCGCTTTATGACGGTTTCAAAAAAAATCTCGTCACGACCGATACCGAAGAATTGACACGGGCCTTAAGCTATTATTATTACTGCGATAAAAACAACCCTGATCTGAAAAATATTCTGAGAGAATATCAGCTAATCAACCCACCCAATACCAACCCACAAAGTACCGTGACACGATAAAAATTCCGACCACAAATGCCGCCAACAAAATCACATAGCGCCATCCCATAAGCTTCTTGGCCAGAAAGTAAAAAATCGGAAATGATACCACTTGATAACGGGTATAAGACAATAACGTCGTCGTCAAAATCGGAAATAACCAAAAAAGAAACGAGATATACCAAAGGAATGAAGGTATCTTTCTATAACTCTTTATCAAAAGGTAGAGGATTAAGGCGACGGTCACGACCTCAACTTTCGATGATGCGAACTGGTGGAATTTCAAGAATGGGAACTCCACCATCGCGTATAAATTATCAAGTAAATGGGAAAAAAGTAACCACGGCCAATTTAAGGTATTAGAGTACCAAAGCGCTCTGACTTTAAGGAAAATAAAAGGATTTCCTGTTTTTTGGAAACAATAATAAATAAAAATCGCCAGCGGCAATCCGGACAAAAATAACAAGAAAATTGTGTGCTGGATTTTTTTTATCAGCGAAAATTTCCCTTGGCTTTTTAAAGCTTCATAAATCAATATCAAAACCAGAGGAAAACTGTTGGCTTTAGTAATTGTCATTAACCCGTATATGACCGCAGCTGACGAGAATTTTTTTTTACTGATCAAATACGAAAAAATTATGAGCAAAGTCAAAAAAAAGGTTTCGGCATACCCGCTCCGCAATACGATCGCCATTGGAAAAAGGAAAGTGAGTAGAGCAGTTTTTATGGCCACACGATCGCTGTCAATCGTCTTAATGAATAAATAAAGAAGTAAAAAATTAAACAAAATAAGAAAGTTCGAAAAAATAAAAATGGTCAGTGGAATATTGTTTACCATTTTATTAACCAAAAAGACAACCATGGGATAAAGAGGGAAAAAAGCGTAAGTAGCAGCATCGGCGACCGCCAACTTTTGCAAAGGAAGATTTCCGAGTATTTTCGGGTAACCCTCGGCTACTATTTTCATGTACCACTGAGCATCGAAAACCAATAAGCTTTTAAAAATATCGGGTTTTTGACCCAGAGCTCGTGGATCAGGAAAATAGTGGTACCCGACGTTATAATCGACGACGTTAATTTTCGTTTTTTGGCCCAATCCCCATATGAAAAAGTAAAGAATAAAATTGAGAAGTGTGAAAAATAATAAGTATTTCAGAAAACCCTTTTTAAATATGGTGCTAATACGCATCATTTTATTTATTTTACAAACTTTGAATAAATAGTATACTATTTTTAGTATGAAAAAAGGTTTTACCCTTATTGAGCTTCTGATTGTCATAATAATTCTCGGTGTCTTGGCCGCTCTTATCACCGGTAATTTCATCACTTCCCTGGAAAAAGGACGTGATGCCCAAAGAAAATCCGACCTGGAGAGCCTTCAGCGGGCACTGGAACTTTACTACGAAGATAACTCGGCTTACCCAACTTCGAATTTTTTGGCGACCGGAACTTTGAGTAACGGAACGAAAGTATACATGGAAAGAACTCCCTCCGACCCGTCTCAAGGCCAAAGTTATTTGTATCAGTTTGCGGCTGACGGCTCATCGTATCAGCTTTACGCCTGTCTGGAGAACGACCAACAAATTTTACCTTATACGAGCGTAAACGTACCCGGTAATTTTACGTGCAATACTCAGTGCTTTGATAAAAGTAACAACAAGGTCAAATGTGTCTGGGGAATTTCTAGCGGTAACACGACTCCTTGATATTCAAAGGCTTTTTAATTCCGCCTCTGCTTGCTTGTCGTTTGGTGAAATGCTGGTCAGAATGTACTCGAATACTTTTTTTGCTTCACTTTTCTTTGCGAATTTTTTCAACAATTGTCCTTTCAAAAGGTAACTGTCGTAAAGATCGGGTTTAAGGTTTATCGCTTCATCTACCGATTTGAGGGCTAAATTGGCCAATATATCCTTTTGTGATTTCGTTTTAGCCGCGTCGTACATCAATGAATAATAATATGATATGTCGTATGGAACTTTCGGATCGGTCGGAGCCAAAGCTTTAGCTTCTTCAAATGCCTGAAGTCCGTCTTGCAAATAAGCGCCATTGGCTGTCGCAACGTAAAACAGGTAATCGTTTTTACCGCGCGTTTTCCAGTAGTTGACATTTTTTGGTGAACTTTTTAACGTATCCAAATTGTAATACTGGGCGGCGTTTATAAGTTCTCGCGTCGAGTTGGTGTTTTTTTGATTGGCGGTCAAGACCGACAAATAGGCCAACGAATAGGAGAATTTGTCTTCGTATACCGGGTCCGGTCTGAGTTTTATCGCCTGTTGAAAAAAATACGCGGCTTGTTGGTAGTCATTGACTCTCGGGTCGGAGTACTTAAGACCGTTTGAGTAGTTAATGTCGGCTTGAAAAAACACCCAAAGAGACAGTAAGACGTACGCCGTCAGCGACAGACTGACCATAATCCCGACGACTTGAAAAAAATTCGGTTTCCCCAATTGAACTATTTCTTCTTTTTTGTTTGAAACCAAAAGAAACGCCGGAATCAAAAATAAGTACAAATTTGTCGTCGTCGTCGAAAATCCGAAAAAATTGGTTATCAGTATCGTTGACCAAGCCATGAGAAGGCTCATTGCCAATAAGTTGACATTATTGTTTTCTTGATTAATTTTTTCCGCTTTATGACTTTTATTGGTTCCTCGGAAATTTTCAAATATTACCGGAATGATGGAAGCTTTGGACGCGTAAACAATAAACACGCTGATGAAAATTAGGTAGGCGATTAGTCCGGTAAATCCACTCGTCGCCAAGTAATTTAAAAACTCGTTATGGGCTTTGTTATAGATAAAATCCCATTCCGACGTCATATTGTGGGCTTTTGGCCTGACGTTGTAATAACTGTAAGCAAAAGTCTCGGGTCCGGTACCGAAAAACGGGTATCTGAGAGCCAATCTCAGAGCCCCTTCCCAGACTATTTTCCTGATTGTGAATGAGTCCGTAATATTGACGTTGGCAACCGGCTTTTTTGACGTTTCGGTAATCTTCGACATTTTTGATATTTGATATTTGATATTTGATATCGACAAGTATTTGTCGATGCCGCTGACTCCGGTCTTAAAGACTAAGATCGGAATGACGACGATGAAAGCTAGTAGGAACAACTGCTTTTTATAATATTTGAATTTTCTTGTGAGAACAAAGTAAAATCCCGTTATAAATAAAGTGATCGCCATTGCACCGAGAGCCGTTTTTGAACGGGAGAATAGTACCGATGAAAATTCAAGGACCAATATAGAAGAATAAAATAAGAAATTTAATATTTTGTCTTTACTTTTCAAATAGAAATATAGTCCGACAAAAAAATTGATTGCCATATAGGCGCCGAGCCAATCTGGTTGACCGATTAGAGAAAACATCCTTTGGGAGGGATCGAATATATTAGCACCTCTTGACCAGCACATCGTGTCGAATTTTCCCGTGATAATTAAGCAAGTAAGGTCGTGTCCGGCTTTTCCCGGAAGACCCCAAAGCGCCACCAAAACTGAAGAGATCAATCCCGCCTTGAGGACGTTTAATACATTTTGTGAATTGGATACGAATCCATAATAAAGGACTATGTAAACGATTGTTGAAAGCAATCCACCGTTAAAACGACCATAATAACCGAAAAACGACGTATATCGGTCGATGGAAAAAACGGTCGCCAATATCTGCGATAGTAAAAAAATGATAATCGGAATGTCGAAGGGGGTTTTTTTCAGTATAATTTTCTTTGAGAGTATCATTTTGGTGACCCAGAAAAACGATATTAGAGCTGCAATTGCGTAGATTACGATGATTTTATTGAGCTCGAACAATTCAGATGTTTGCGAGAACATAACCAGGGGAGTCACCAGGAAAAGAAAATAGTACAAATATTTCAAAATGCGGTCAATCATTATGATAAATGTAATCGAAAGCATCAAAAAAATCAAGCTGCCGTTTTTCAGTGACATGGAGATATACTTCGATCTCGGAACGTCGGTCACGAAAATAGCCATTAAAGATAAAGGACTCATCCTTCGCGAGGCAACTTACCTGGCTTTTAATCAAAAAGTCAAAGACTATTTATTCATCGGGGAAGAGGCCAAATCGATTCTCGGAAAAACTCCTGATTTCATAAAGATCATTCGTCCGGTCGTTTCCGGAGTCATTTCCGACTTCGACGCCGAAGTCGCTTTGGTCAAAAAGTTTCTTGATCGTTCCGCCAATCTTTATGTGTCCAATTCGATGATCAAACCACTTTTCAGGGGAATCGCTATCGTTCCCTCAATCGCAACGGAAATTGAACAAAAAGCCGTCGAGGAATCGCTTTTTAAGGCCGGCCTTTCCAACGTGTTTTTGGTCGAGCGGGCGTTGGCTACGGCGACTGGTTGCGGATTAAATGTTTTTTCCCATCAACCGAATTTCGTCACCGATCTGGGTGGCGGACTTATCGAACTCTCGATTATCGGAAGTGGAGGAATCATTGCTCAAAAAACGCTTAAAAACGGTGGCGACCACATGAATAAGACTATTTATAACTACATATATCTGAAATACGGAGTGATTTTGGGGGAATCTTCTTGTGAGGAGTTGAAAATAAAGTTGCTTAATTTCATCGATGACGACCGAGTCGTCACTATCCGTGGAAAATCTTTGGAAACGGGACTGCCTAAGACGGTCAGGGTTAAAAGTTCCGACATAAAAGAGGCTCTTTTGAGCACTTTTAATCTCATAATCGACAGTATTAAGGAATTACTCGAATCGTCTGCCCCGGAAATTGTCGACGAAACGCTCAAGCGTGGTATTATTCTGACTGGCGGCCTTTCAAAAATTCCCGGTTTGGATCGCTTTATTTCTCAAGAAATAAAAATTGACGTTATCACCAATCCCGATTATCAATACGCAACGATAAACGGACTGACGAAACTAGGCCTCAGGAAAGACGAATTGTCAAAGTTGGTCATCAGATAAATTGCCAGTTGATTTTTTTCATAAAGTTGTATAGAATGTAATTCTGCTTTTTTAAAGTATTTGCACTTTGAAAATTCGAGTAGTTTTCTTTGCCAATTTTAGTTATTTTAGTCTAGTAAACGGGTTAGGATTTTAAATCCAAACTTTTTTTTAAGAGTTTGATCCTGGCTCAGGATGAATGTTGGCGGCGTGCCTGAGATATGCAAGTCGAACGTCCCCGTCGCAAGATGGGGAGTGGCGGACGGCTGAGTAACACGTAGGAATCTACCCCAAAATAAGGAATAGCTCGTCGAAAGACGGGGTAATGCCTTATGGTCCCGCCTAATTTAGGCGGGTAAAGTACTTAACCGTACGTTTTGGGATGAGCCTGCGGCTTATCAGGTAGTTGGTAGGGTAACGGCCTACCAAGCCTATTACGAGTAGCTGGTCTTAGAGGATGGTCAGCCAGAGGGGCACTGAGACACGGGCCCCACTCCTACGGGAGGCAGCAATCAGGAATAGTCGGCAATGGACGAAAGTCTGACCGCGCGACGCCGCGTGTAGGAATAAGTTCTAATCGAGCGTAAACTACTGTGGTAGGGGAAGAAGCCCGCCTAATTAGGCGGGTTGACGGTACCCTACTAGAAAGGGGCCGCTAACTGCGTGCCAGAAGCGTCGGTAATACGTGGGCCCCAAACATTAT